>JANNWQ010000280.1:0-1793 GCA_031408595.1 Acidobacteriota bacterium
CCGAGCGACATTACGTCACGCCTGCGGCGTGAAATTCTTGAGAGGCGGCTTCGTCCCGACGCCTCGCATCGGGCTATCTTCCGATGTGCCCTCGGCACAGAAACAGTCACAACATGAAATCAAGACACTACCGCGCGCACAGAAAACTCTTGCCATGTGTCAGCGGGTATGATACGCTGTTGCAGCAATAAAACGGCTGTGACACACGTGTAGTTTGTGTTGTTAAAAATCATGATATTTGACAAAAAGATTTCGATAAGCCTAGCATTATCAGTAGTTTGCGTGTCCCACGCAGGTGCTGGGACAGATTGGGACAAAATCGGCACGGTTGTAACGGTAAATTACTGATAATAATACATATACGCCGATATTGGCGAAATTTTCTCCGGTCGCAGATCGGGACGCATTTGAGGTAAAGATGAGACGAACGATCAACATTTCGGTGTCTGAGGACGTGTTTCAGTACATCCAGAGCCAGGCACGGTACGGGACGGTAAGTGAGTATATTCGAGGCCTGATCCGTCATGAACGGCAGCGGCGCGAGGACCGTGCGGCACGGCCCGCGGCGCCTCTGAGGAAGGCCAACGACGCCTTTGTCACCGCAGACGCCCTCGAACATCTGGAGCGGCTTAGGGCCATCCTTGAAAGACGAGAAACGAATAACGACTAGCGGCTCGATCCGGTGACAGCATGCTGACTTGCTTGAAAACTAAATTCGCAGTAAATTTCTTGCAGACCTTTTCCCCAGATCAAAATCCGCGTTTCAAGGAGCTTGCTTCATCATGAAGAATCCGTTTCTCGAGAATTTCAGGTCGTATATTCCTGACGCCACCACGCTGCGCGAGCTGACGCCTTTTCCACTGATCGTGGGAACTCTGCTCGGCATTGTTTTCGGAGCATCGTCGCTTTACCTCGTACTTAAGGTCGGTTTGACCGTGTCGGCATCGATACCAGTGGCCGTGATCTCGATCACTCTGTTTCGCATTTTGTCGAAGCTCGGCACGCGGGACGCGACGATACTTGAGCACAATATCGTACAAACAGCGGGTTCGGCGGGCGAATCCATCGCGTTCGGCGTCGGCGTGACGATGCCGGCGATCCTGATCCTCGGCTTTGATCTTGAGATCTGGCGGGTCACTATGGTCGCTGTACTTGGCGGTTTACTGGGAATTCTTATGATGATCCCGCTGCGGCGGGCTCTCATTAAAGATCAGCACGGAATTCTGAAATATCCTGAGGGGACGGCATGTGCACAGGTTCTGATGGCCGGTGCCTCGAAGGAATCGAGAGACGCTTCGATCGAATCGGAAAAGGTCGGAAGTGATTCGGCCGCTCTGCAGGGCGGCAAGATCATCGCGATAGGATTTGCGATGGGATTTGCCTTCAACTCGATCATGCAGGTCCTCAAAGGCTGGAAGGAAACTCCGGTCAAGGTTTTCGACAAACCTTTCGAAGGCGGCTCGATCTCGCTTGAGAATAACCCGGCGTTACTCGGTGTCGGCTACATTATCGGGCCGCGTATTGCCGGAATTATGTTCGCGGGCGGAGCTTTGTCGTATCTCGTTTTGATCCCGATGATCAAGTTTTTTGGGTCGGGATTGCTCGAACCTTTGGCTCCGGCGACGAAATTGATCTCCGACATGGGGGTTCAGGGAAAAAACAGCATACAGGGCGACTACATCCTCTACATCGGCGCCGGAGCAGTCGCAGCAGGTGGTATCATCAGCCTCTTCCGCTCACTGCCCGTGATATGGCACGGTATCAAAGGCGGCATCGCTGACATCCGTGGCAGC
>JANNWQ010000281.1:0-8088 GCA_031408595.1 Acidobacteriota bacterium
CAAGCAACCTACGGAATGTACTTCTTCGGTATCGGCGTATCGGTAGCTAATCCGAAATTGCGTATACCGAGTCCCGACGTTGATTGCGCTAGATACCAGGTTCCGGCACGATAGACCGCGACGTCGTCACGCCCGTCGCCGTCGTAATCACCGGGAACGGGAACATCGCCGGCCAAGCCCCAATTGCGGACCAGCGTTGTTTGCGACAGGCTTTGCAGAATGTACCAGTTTCCTTCGCTCGGCCGGAAGACAGCGAAATCGTCTCTGTTATCGCCGTCAAAATCGCCTGCCACCGGCATATCAGTGGCGATGCCAAAGGCAACGGAGACGAAGCTTTGCGCCGGTATGCCTGTGTGGTTTGCAACATACCAACGTCCTTCGCTCGGCCTATAAACGGCCAGATTCGTACGGCCATCGCCCTCAAGATCAAATGCCAACGGAATATCAGTCGATAGTCCGAAGAATGAGACCGTAAAACCGCCGCCGCTGTTGAGCGAATACCAATTGCGATCTCCCGGCCGCCAAACGGTCATATCAGTGCGTCCGTCACCATTGAAGTCGCCTACCACGGGAACGTCGGTCGAATTACCCCAACGGCTAAATGTGAAGGTACTTGTAGCACTGTTAAATACGTAGTACGTTGACCCATTCGGGTCATTAGGCCGCCAGACAGCTACGTCCGTTTTGCCGTCGGCATCGTAGTCGCCGGGAACTGGAATGTCGCCATTCGAGCCCCACGCCTGAGCCTTGACGCCCGCAACCGAGCGGTTCATCCACCATGTGCCGTCCGACGGACGAAAGATCGAAAGATCGGTGCGGCCATCTCCATCGAAGTCGGCACGTGACACAGGAGTTGAGAGCGGATGCTCCCACATACCGCGGCCGTGCGTCGCGATACGCAGTTTGCGCGGAGCGACATTTGTTATCGCCATGTCAAAAACGGCCACTCGCGGCAATCCCGTGCCAAGCGGCGTCCAATTAGCACCGGCATCAGGCGATGTATAAACGCCGATGTCCGTGCCGACGTATAAATTTTGCGGGTTGATCGGATCGATGACAAATGCTGAAGCAGCAACCTGTGGGAGACCATTCGATACAGACGTCCACGTCGGCTGCGGTGCCGATAGATTGTTGGTTCTGTAAACTGTGTTGATGCCAAAATTTGCCAGCGCGACATACGCACGGTCAGGATTCTTTGGATCGATCGCCGCTCGTGCGACATAACCGTTCGGAACCTGATTGAGCGGATCAAAGTCTGTGAACGTAGTGGAACCGGTGGTGGTGCCCGAAATTTGGGCAAGGGTTCGACTGTGCCCAATGATGCGAACATTATCATTCTGCGGCGAGATACCGATCGCAGTTATTTCAACGCCGAATGCCTGACTAACCTGTGTATGAGTCACGCCCTGATCGGCGGAGCGATATAGTCGGTCAGAGCCGAAATAGACCGTGTTCGGATTCCCGGGCCCCTGTTCGAGGGGAGCATAAAAAAGGATCGGACTATCGCAGGTTATTCCGTTCGCCGGTTGGCTGCTAAAACAACCGCGACTCGACCAGCCTCCAGAAACCTGAGCCGTCGACGTGCGTGTCGTATAACCGACCTGCGAGCCCGCCGACGTAAAGTAAGCATGATACTGCCTCACATTTGTCGTATCGGTCGCGTTTTGATCGATAAGAGTAAAGCCTCCGTCACCAGCATCGACCCGGAACCAACTCCCGGCCGAATTGAACATATTCGTACCGTTATCCTGTGTGCCGCCAATTGTGAAGTTTGGATCGGTTGGATGAACGGCGAGGCTCATGAACTGCGTCGCGCTAAATGTCGTGTTGTTTAGCGGTATCCAGGCAATGCTCGCTGCACTTGCGTCATTAGTCCGATTAATGCCGCCATCGGAGCCGAATTAGACGATCGATGGATTTGAAGGCGAGACCGCGATGGCGTGCGAGTCAACGTGCAATCCCTGGGCAGTCGCATTATTGTTCGTAAATGTCGCTCCGCCGTTCACCGAGCGGCCAAAGGCAAGCTGCGGTGAGCCGCCGAGGTAAACGTTGTTCACATTCGTCGGATCGACCGCGATCGCAATGTCGTAAAAACACTGCGGCGTGCAGAAATTATTATCGATCATCTGCATAAAGCTCACGCCGCCGTCTGTCGATCTAAGCACGCGTCCACCGAGATTGCCGACCGCAGCATAAAAGGTCGCATTCGTATCACCGGCCGGATGGATAGCCGCGAATTCGGCCGTGAGTTCGCTGGTCGACGTTGACGCCCAAATCTCGGGTTGGGTAAACGTAACGGCTGCCGGATCGGCCGCAAGGGCGTTTGCCGTTCGATATATGCCGCCGCCATTGGCGGTGACGTTGGCGATAAGAACATTTGCGTTAGACGGATCGATAGCAACGTCACGGACGTCGAGATTTCCGCCGCCCGCGAGGCCAGTCAATCGGGCAAACGTCGGATTTGCCCCGGCTGCGTTGGTTGAGCGATACACCCCGAGAGTGGGAAGAACATTGTTCGATTGAGCTCCGATGCCACCACGGCCCCGCGTCGATCCGACAAAGATCGTGTTTGCATCGGTCGGATGAACGATGACCTCACTAATACCTCTTCCGGTAAAAATGTCTGCATTTCCCGCATCCTTGTTGAAAGGCCCGGATAACGTGGCCATCGTGCTGGCATTGTCGATGCGATATACGCCTACGCCAAAAAAGCAATCTGCACAAAAGCCGGATTCGCCTGTGCCTACATAAAGCACCTCAGGGTTTGACGGCGCGAGAGCCAGCGCACCTATTGCGAGAGAAAGGGCGTTGTCCATCAACGCAACCCACGTTGTTCCTCCGTTGGTAGAGCGGTAGAGACCACCTTGCGCCGTGCCGACGTATACGATGTCCGGATTTGTCGGGTGAATAGCGATGGACAGAGTCCGTCCGCTGGCAGGCGTCGTCGGGCCGACGCCGACCTGCGCATTCGGTATAGGAGCCGGACCGATCGGTGACCACGCGGCCAAGATGGCTGTCTTATCTCTTGATGCGGGTAGATCATAACGCTCAACCTCTTGGGCATCCAACTGGCCGACAGCATTTGGGCGCGCTTGACGATCGATATCCTCGCCTTCGTGGAGGCCGCGTTTCATTGCAGTTCCCTCTGCTCGCATTTCCATGAAGCGCTCCTTCGTCACACCCGCTCTCATAAACTGTGGCATATCGGGATCGTCATGATCCAGATTTAAGAGATCTGCCCCCGCTCGTCGAACCGTATCCCAACCAAGAACGAGACCCAATGCGAGCCCAAAAACTACAAATAATACTGCCAGCTTTTTCATAAATAATTCTTTGATTGAAAAACCGTTCCCGAAAAGCATGAGACGAATCCACATGGGATTCGTAAATGCCGATCTGATTAGTCAAGTCATATTATAATGCATAACCGTCCCGTTGCGTCAGATTCCCGTGCTGCGTCAAGAACGCGTTGGACACGCACACCGTCTGCAAAGTTTGCCGCGTGTTCGATCGTTGTCTCACCACGTTGAATTGCTCCGACCACCCGGCCAGCGATCTCGACAAAACCCCTTGCAAAGCCTGTGTCGGGCATACCAGGCAGCAATGTTCCCAAGTCGACATTTATCGGCGTCCAGTCCGTTTCACCCGGCTTCGCGATCGCCAGTTCGCCGAGGTGATCGATCCGCATTGATCCCTCGGTTCCGAAAAATTCGAGTAGATTCTGGTAGTTTGGCCCATCCGTCATTGAGACGGTCGCGACACCCGTGGCATTTTCTGTAAGAATCCCGTCCGCAAATCGTAGCAGTAGATTTGAGGCGTCGTCACTTGTGACATCACGAACTTGGCCGGTCGCGTCTTTCCGTTCGCGAACATGCGTTTGCAATTGGCAAAATACGCTCGTGACATTCGCATCCAAAAACCAATGGAAGGAATCGATGATATGGGAGCCGATCGCACCGAGAGATCCACCACCCACCGAGGCATCTGACCACCAATTCCAAGGAATGTTTGAATCCCCGCGATGCGGAGCGTGAAACGTGGCCTTGGCGTGACGGATCTTGCCGATCGCCCCATCGCGAAGCATCTTGTACGCCACGAGTCGTCCAGGCTGAAACCGCAATTCGTGATCTATAAGAGCCAGTATCGGTCTGCCTTCCGCCGCTGCGACTGTCGCTCTGTCCGTCATTTCCTGAGCCTCGGCGACATTCATTGCCATCGGCTTTTCGCAGAGAATGTGTTTGCCTGCTTCAATCGCGGCAAGCGTCATTTCCCGATGCAGATTGGGTGGTGTCGTAATACAAACAAGATCGACCTCAGGATGAGCGATCGTGTCACGCCAATCGTCGGTCAAGTGTCCGATTCCAAATTCGTCAGCCGTAAACTGAGCATTCTCAATGCTCCTACTCGCAACCGACATTACGCGTGCCCCGTCGCAGCGCATAAATGCCGGTATTTGCACACGTCTCGCAAACCCTGTTCCGATGATGCCGATGCCGACCGTTTTGTTCATACTGTTCGCAGAATACCAAAAAGGCGTAGGGATTGTTCCTTACGCCTAGCAAAAATCAATTAAATAACTTTTATCGATCAACACCGAGTTCGAATCCGCGGGCTGCAGCTCGCATTCCGCGCGTACCGTTTCTGAGGAATGTCTCGTACGTTTCCTTATCGCTGCCGGTCAGGCTCGTAATATGCGCCCCGACCAGAAACCGCTCGACCGAGATATCGGCTCCGACTTTTTCGTAACGGCGTCCAAGCGCACGAAGAAACACTTTGCCATTTGGCAGATCGATCTCGACATTAAGAACGCGCTCCTGACCGACCAGATATTTTTCTTTTAGGCGGATGGAAGAAACGACAAATCCAAAGCCGGTTCGGCTTATATCTACCGTTTCACCGGAAATACATGCGGAGCGAGCGGCTTCGAGGGAACGCTCGTTATTCGTCTCAGGCTCGAACCATATTCTGACTGGCGCCGTATGGTGCCGACGGTTGGACACCGTTCGCTCTGAAAAGGAGCGAGTGAATCTGGCTATTAGCTCGCGTATCATGGGCTTTTTTTCTCGTTAATGCGTCGGAACTTTTAGATATAATCCTATCTTTTCATAAATAGCAACAATAAAAATCGCTTATGTAATAAGGAGTTAAGGCCGCAATGCCTTACCGCCATTATCTTTAGCAGAGACAGCCGGCCGCCCCTTGCCGTCAAGTACGATCAAAAACGACTGCACACCGCTCTTCTTATACTCGGCCGGTGTGGCCGTCGCCGAGTATTTTTTCTTATCTCCGGCCAGTTCAAGAAGATAATTGTAACCCGTAGATTCGCTTGTTTTGATGTCATCAGGCAGCAAACCGGCCGCGATCAGCGTCTGCATGTCGGTGTAAAGGCCGCCGTGCTGCAGGCTATGAGCAAGCTGGGCTTTGAAGATACGATCGATCATCTTTTTGGCCTCTTGCTCATGGGTCACGATGCGAAGGTTGTAAAAATAATTTTTACCCTCGGCTTTTATCTTCTTTGCGGTCTCTTCATCAGCGGTCATTATGACCCAAACGTCGCTTTCTTTCTTGAGCTTGATCGTTTGCAGCTCATTCTTATCACCGTCGGCATTTGGCAGATTTGCGGTTACAGCAGCCGAATCGCCCGTGATGATCTCGCCATTGATCTCTATTTCAACCGGAACCTGACCGGCGATCGCTTCAAAATCAAGCGAAAATTCCTTAAGCTCGATGTCGTTCAAACTCTCGATAGCCGGGCGAAGGTTCGTTAGAAACAACGCGTCCCGAAAACGCTTTTCGCGCAGGTGTTTGTAAAACGCCCGCACAGTATCCGCTGGCCCACCTGTCGCGATGTCGATGGTCGCACCTTTTGCGGTTTCAGCCGAGGCATTCGCAGATGCCGCATTCGCCATAGGCTTGATCTCAGCATTGGCCGCGTTTTTCGAAGCCGCCGTCGAGCACGCGCCAAACAAAACAAAACCCGCCATCAAAATCCCAAGGGACGATCTACGGACAAAAACAAGAATCGGATCAATCATTGTTATTTCTAGTCGTTAGTTGATCAAAAATGTGAAAGGGCCACGAAGAAAAAGCGACACGCTAATTTTTAGTATAGCGTGTCGCTAAAAAAGTTAAAACAGTTTTTTTTTCCTATAGATCGCCTTCGCGAACCTCGGTCGCCGCCGCCGGCTCTGTCACCTCATTGCCCTTACCGCCAAACAGTGCATCACGACCGACCAGGTAAAGCACGATCGCCAAGACCGCAAACGGCAGCAACGCCAACAGATTGGATGAGAAGAACGGATTACTGACCTCGGACCATCTCTCGATACCAGCCACCGTATCCGCCAGAAACTCCGCCGAAAACGCGACGATGATCCCAGCCAAGGCTCCACCGGCAATGTATCCCGACGCGAGCAGTACGCCTGGACTCTTGTCCGTCTCGGCGATCTTTTCTTCCTCCGTCATATTCCGGTCGCGGAACCGTTTATACAGTTCCTTATCCACGCCCCAACGTACGACTCCACCGACAAATATTGGTGCTGAGATCGCGATAGGCAGATAAAGTCCTACAGCGAATGCCAGCGACGGTATTCCAGCCAGTTCAAGCGTGACAGCGATCATAACGCCGAGCAGAACGAGGCCCCACGGGAGTTCCTGACTCAGGATTCCCTTGATGATGTAGCTCATAAGGGTCGCCTTGGGGGCGGCATATTTAGTTACATCCGCTCCGTCTCGCTCGGTGATCGAACCGTTAATACCGGGATCGATGAGGTATTTGATCTCGCCGCTCGGCGCTACGAGGTATTTGCCTGGAGGCACGCCGCCAACAAGGGCAGTGTTATGCCAACCTCGATAAGTTGTCGTATCGCTACCAGCTTGCGCTCCTTTGATGGTTTCAGCAGGCCCGACCTCGGTACCGGGCGGAACCATCGCTCCCTTTGGAAAGTTCTCCTCGACTTTGAACAAAACCTTACCCGATGCATCCGTCAAGAATCTCCCGGTGGGCAGATCCTTATTGGCTGCCTCTTTCTGGCCTTCCGGAGCCTTATTCTCAAAAACGCGGTAGTCACCCGCGACCGACGGCTTGTCTTCCCCGGTGAATGTCGGCAAACCCGCAGGACTGACGATCACCTCTTTCTTAATTCTCGAAAACGTAGTCGGTGTCGCGTAAACCGTTCCACTGTCATTAAGAGCGAGCAAAATAGGACCGAGGACCAACGCCGAGGCTGTGGCTCCGATGAGGATAGCGATCTGCTGTTTCTTTGGCGTGCCGCCAACCCAAAATCCCGTCTTAAGATCCTGCGACGTGGTGCCGCCGTTCGAAGCAGCGATACACACGATACCGCCGACGCTCAGGGCTGTCACAAAATACGGATCTGGAGCTGTCCAGCCTAAGATCAAAAACACGAGACACGTTAGCAACAGAGTCGCGACCGTCATACCCGAGATCGGGTTCGACGACGAACCGATCTCACCGGTAAGCCTCGACGAAACGGTCACGAAAAGAAATCCAAAAATGATGATAAGGATCGCACCCAGGATGTTCATCTTCAGTGCAGGTAAAAAGGTAATGACGACGACCAGTGCGAGGATGCCGCCAACGACCCATTTGATCGAGATATCGCGGTCGGTACGCGGAAGAGCATCTTCATTAGCCGATTTGCTGCCACGGATGTCAGCGATGCCGCCTTTGATACCGTGCCATATCACGGGCAGTGAGCGGAAGAGGCTGATGATACCACCTGCTGCGACTGCTCCGGCACCGATGTAGAGGATGTAGTCGCCCTGTATGCTGTTCTTTCCCTGAACCCCCATATCAGAGATCAGCTTCGTCGCAGGAGCTAACGGGGTGAGTAATCCCTCTCCAAAATATTTGATCATCGGGATCAGAACGAGATATGACAATGCTCCGCCCGCGAACATAATTCCCGCGATACGCGGGCCGATAATGTAGCCGACGCCGAGCAAGGCCGGGTTATTCTCAAGCGAGATCGAGCCGCCTTCGAAAGGTTTGTCGAAAACCTTGACCGGAGTTTCCTTCCAGCCTTTGAGGACCTGCATGATCGAGTTGAAGGCAAATCCCATCGC
>JANNWQ010000282.1:0-2649 GCA_031408595.1 Acidobacteriota bacterium
TGCCGATGTACGAACCGATCTCGGCCTTATTTTTGTTTTCCGCGATCCGCCAAACTACGACCGCGCGATCCAGGAATTCCACCGCTCCCTCGCCACGAATCCGAATCACATTCAGACGCTGCAAAATCTGACTGTTGCGTATTCGAAGAAAGATGATGCCGTCAAAGCAAACGAAACGCTTGGGAAGCTTGAGGGGCTTGATCCCCAAAACAAGGCGATACCAAAGCTCAGAGAGGATATTAAGACAATCGTTACAAAGTAAGTGTCGGCGTGTACATTATCCCTTGCAATGAAGGCACATTCTATTCTCTACGTTGCCGATCACCAGCGAAGCACTAAATTCTATTCCTCGGTTCTGCTAACCCCACCGAGCCTTAGCATCCCGGGCATGATGAGTTTTTGATCGGGGAATCAACACTGGCTTGATGCCGGGGGATGCGATCGTACGTTTACTGGGCGGCGCAATTTCCCCTCCCTCCATTGCTCGTGACATCCTGCGTTTTGAGGTCTATTTGGTGTTGAAGGATCCTGCGGACTTCCATTCGCGAGCGATCGCCGCAGGAGCGCGAGAGCTTATTGCGCTTGCTTTGAGAGACTGGGATCACACTGTGGCCTACAGTCAGGACCCTGACGGACACATCCTGGCTTTTGCGTCATCAGCAGAAATCATCATTCCTAAATGAATTAATAGACAACAAAGAGGATGGCTTCAAGTCTGTCTGAGACGAATTGCCTCAGTCACGTAATAAGAAAGGGCACCCTAACTATTTGCGGACAACCTCGACAGAGCAATGGGCGCGGGTAGCGACGGCCGACGATGTGCTGCCCAGCAAGAAGCGTTCGAGGCGGCTGCCGAAGGCATTCGCCCCTACAAATATACAGTCGGCATGCCAGGTTTCGGCTTCAGAGACGAGGACATGATTTGGATTGCCCACGACGACATGCCTCGTCACTATCAGACCAGCCTCAGTAAGCTTGCGCGAAGCCTTTTCAGCCAGGTCGGCGATCCAGTCGTATTCTGCTTTCTGCTCATCTTCGGCCCAATCAGCGACGGGTGGGATAAACCGTCCGATAGCTGTCGGTACAATCGATGCTGTAGCAGCGACGAGTCGAACCTCCGTAGCTTTCGGCCAGTTGCGGTTAGCGACCGTTTTTACGGCCGCGTTTGCTCCTGCTGAACCATCGAAACCTATCAGGAGACGCCCGGGTGCGGGATCGACCTCCATCTTCCCGCGGGCGACCCGCACGGTACAGTCGGCTTCGGTTATGACCTTTTG
This sequence comes from Acidobacteriota bacterium, assembly GCA_031408595.1. GTDB lineage: Bacteria > Acidobacteriota > Blastocatellia > Pyrinomonadales > Pyrinomonadaceae > OLB17. Next base: position 1,278 of record JANNWQ010000282.1, read on the forward strand.
CGAAATGCTGCCCAGCATTAAACGACCGATTATCGAATGCCCGTGTGATCCGACGACGATCAAGTCGGGTTTGAAGTCATCAGCCGCGCTCAATATTTCCCATCCAGGTGATCCGTAGGTAGCTCTTTGATTAACGGTCCAGCCCGGCAATATCCTGCGAACACGGCCCGCAGCATGCTTCATCATGACTTCAGCCTCATTTAAAAGACGTTCGCCTTTCTCACGATGCCTGGCGATGATCTCTTCGAGATATTCGCTGGTCGCGGCTTCATCCACTGACGCTTCCGGTGGGGGGAGCCACACTTCGGCTACTGTCACCACGAGCGTCTGCCCGTGCTCCGGCAGCCCCATCCGGTCAAGATCGTCAAGGGCCGATTCCGATGGGCGGGAGCCGTCATATGCTATCAGGACCTTCATAGAAATAAAGACGTGAGGCGTCTGTCTCCACCCTGAGGTGCAACCAGTATGCCACGCGAAAATTCCAGCAAATTCGCTCATTCTCCATTTCAATTCGCGAGATTAGCCAAACCGCGCGGAATTTTTCGCACTTCACATGTCATAATGCCCTAAAGGGCATTTTTGATGTCTGTACTGTCACGAGTGGCCCTTTTGATCAAATATGAAAACTCCGGCGGGTAAGATCCTTATAGTTGATGACGACCGTTTTGTGCGAATGGCGCTCAGCGAGGCGCTGAGATCGTGGCAGTACGAGGTATCCGAGGCTGAGAGCGTCGCAACCGCGATGAAAGCCTTTGCCGACGAGCAGCCTGCAATCGTGCTGCTTGATATCAATCTGCCTGATGGCTCGGGCCTCGATATCTTGAACCATATTAAGGAACTAAGCTCTGAAACCATAGCTGTCATGATAACGGGCAATGTCGATGTCGGAAATACGGTGGCGGCACTTCGCGGGGGTGCTCACGATTTTATTGGCAAGCCAGTTCGTATCGAGGAGTTAAAAGTCACCCTCCGGAACGCTCTCGAAACCCGAGTTCTCCGTCGCGAGGTAACGCAGGCTCGAAGTGAACGAAAACGAGGATTTAGTTTTGACGAAATTATCGGCGAGTCCGCAGAGATGCACGGGGCGATCGACCTCGCCCGAAGAGTGGCAGAATCCGATGTCAGCTCGATTCTCCTGAATGGCGAGACGGGTACGGGAAAGGATCTTTTCGCGCGGGCAATTCATTTAGCTTCGGATCGCGCTAATGCACCGTATCTTGCGATAAATTGCGCTGCGTTGCCGGCGAATCTTATTGAGTCCGAGCTTTTTGGTTATGAAAAAGGGGCTTTTACCGACGCCAAGCAAAAGAAAGAAGGGCTTTTCGAGCAGGCTCACGGCGGGACGATCTTTCTTGACGAAATCGGCGAGATG
>JANNWQ010000283.1:0-4369 GCA_031408595.1 Acidobacteriota bacterium
GTCGGCTTGAAGTGAATATTTTGATCCAAATTAAAATGCGATCAGATTTCTTACAATTCTTATTCTTATCAGCCGTTTTCGGAATATTTCTCCTTGTTCTACCGCAGTTAGTTTTTTCCCAATCCCAAGCCCAAAACGGACAGATCGAGGGCACCGTGTTAGACCAGAATAATGCGTCAGTGCCGAGAGCCGTTATCACCGTAACAAACATCGGAACAGGCTCCACACGTGCTATTACGACCGACGAAAGCGGCGTTTATCGCTTTCCGCTGCTTCCGCTAGGAACCTATCGAATTGCCGCAGAAGCCGCAAATTTTAAGAAACTCGTCCGCGAAGGCGTCATTCTGGCAACCGGACAGATCGCAACGATCAACCTAGTGCTGGACGCCGGAGACATTCGCGAAATGCTCACGGTTACGGAGGATAGTTCCGTCGCCGATGCGGGCAAGACCGATCTCGGGCGCGTGATGAATACGAGCGAGGTGCAAAATCTTCCGCTTATTCAGCGGAATCCTTATAACTTCGGGTTGCTCCAGACAAATGTCACCGGCCGGCCGAGCCGCGGATTTAGTTTCCCCAGTTTCAATGTTAATGGCTATCTACGGCGGGTTAATTTTCAACTCGACGGCAATACCAATACAAGTTATGACAGGCGGGCACGTTTTTTGACTATCTCCGAAACGTCTGTAAGCGAAATTCAGCTTGTCACAAACGGTTTCGCGCCGGAGTTCGGTGACACGCCGGGAATGATCATGAATGTCGTAACGCCTTCGGGCACGAACGCTCTTCACGGCGCAGTCAGTTACCGGTTTCGCCAACCGTCGTTTTATACTCGCCCGTTCTTTTTTCCGGCGGCTGACCTGCCCGACAACAAAGCGAATATTTTTACGGCGGCGGTCGGCGGTCCAATTATCAAAAACCGCTGGCATTTTTATTTTGGTTATGAGTGGCAATATCGTGACGATAAAGCAAGTGCCACGCGCCTTTTGACGATCACGCCTGCAAACCGTGATCGGCTGATCGACGCCGGACTCTCGCCCGCGATCTTCCCGGCTGCCATTCCGGGCGTTGACCGCGGTTCTACCTACATTTTTCGGACCGATCTGCAAGTAAACGGCAATAATCGCCTGAGCGCCCGGTTTAATCATTCTGACGTAAATGCGGAAAATGCTATTGGGGGAAGATTCAATACGTTGGAGCGCAGCCTTGACTCAGCGGCTGTTGACCATGGGATTGGGGTCCAACTTGCCTCCTACACGTCGAAGATCTTTAATGAGTTCCGCTTCGGATACGCTCAGAGCAACTCGGTTTTGCGGAAAAATGAATTTTCCGGCACGGGGCCCACGATAACGATTCCGGGAGTGGCAAATTTCGGTCCGTCGGCTGCAGCGGATACGGTTGCCCCGCCGCTGAAGATCACTCAGTTTCAGGACAACCTGACGCGGACCTCCGGCACGCACGTTATTAAATTCGGCGGAGGGTTCAGCCGTCACGACTATACAGAACGCGCCTTGATCTCTAGCACTTACAGATTCTTTTCAATTACCAACTATATCGCCGCCCGAACGGGCACCAACCCGCGCAGCTACTCGACTTATGTACAGAACTTTGGCGATCCGGACAATAACTACAAAGCGATGTACTGGAATTTCTTTGTGCAGGACGATTGGAAGTTTACGCGACGCTTGAAGTTTAATTACGGTCTGCGTTACGACCTGTATAAGATTCCAAAGGCCGACGCGACATCGCTCTTTCCGCTGTCGCAAAAGTTTACCCAGGACAAAAATGATCTCTCGCCCCGCTTCGGCGTGGTTTATGCCCTACGCGAGGGCAATCGCCCGACCGTCCTACGCGCCGGTGCCGGAATCTACTACGAAGCTCCGCTTCTGGCTATCTATCGTGACGTAATAAAATTCAACGGAAATCCGCGATTTTTCAGTCTGACGTTTACGCCGAACACGCCAGGATCGCCCGCTTTTCCGAACACCATCGGCACTCTGCCACCTAACACGGCCCCGCCGCAACAGAATATTTATACGATCGCCCCCGATTATGAAACGATGTATGCGTTCCACTCAAACATCCAGATTGAACAAGCTCTCACCGAAAACATGTCGTTCGCCGTAGGCTACGTTCATTCCGCCGGACGGCATATAAATGTTTACCGCAACATCAATCCTATCAATCCCGTTCGCTTTCTGGCCGACGGCCGGCCGGTTTTTGGCAATGACCGGCTTGACCCAAGATTTGGCAGGATAGTTATAGCCGAATCCGACGGAGTTGCTAACTACGATGCACTGGCCTTGCAGTTAAAGCAGCGGCTGCATCGCGGGCTACAGTTCAGTCTTAATTACACGCTTTCACGAGCCGTAAACGACGCGCCCGACGGCGACATTGAGGGTATATTTTTGTCGGACCCGACCAACCGGAACTTAGATAAGGGCTATTCGTCCGCCGACCAGCGACATAGCTTTTCTGCAAGTTTGGTTGTTCAGCCGAAGCTTGATCTTCAAAATGATTTGCTGCTGCGTCTTTTAAACAACAACCAATTTGGCGTCATCGCGACCGCCAATAGCGGCCATCGATTTAATATCTATGCAGATGTTTTCGACCTTAACGGTGACAGCATTGATGTGGATAGACCCGTGGGCATCAAACGCAATGCAGGAAAAACTCCGCCGCAGTTTAATGCTGATCTGCGTTATTCACGTTTTATTAATTTTAGCGAGCGTTACAAACTGGAACTTTTCGGCGAATTCCAAAATGTGTTTAATATTAACAGCATTGTCGGATACACCAATGTGTTAGTTGAAACGAATCCTACGACAGGTGAAATTATAGGCCCGCTCCCGGATTTCATGGCGCGCAATCAATCAACCTCGCAAGAAAGCCGTCAATTTCAGCTTGGATTAAAATTTATCTTTTAAGTGGCCCACTCCTTATTCGACGTCCTGCCGCGCGGCACCGTTAATCTCGAGAATCAGATCTGCTCCGTAGGCTTTTGCCGGGGTTTGGTAGCCGGGCGTGAAATTGCCAGCGAGGATCTTTTCGGCGATGTTTAGGGCGGCGATGGCGGTAAGGGTGTAGCCTTCGGGGCCTTGTTGGCGTGATTCGACGGAGTTGCCGCTCAAGTCGGTGGCTTTGCCCCACATCAGGGTTTTGCCTTTTTCGCGCTCGGCGTCCGAAGGGCCGCCTGCGGGAATTTTAGATTGCAGATACTTTTGAATCGGGCCAGTCGCTAGGAGCCAGCCGAGGTAGCGTGACATCTTCATCATCTTGAGACTGGACGCCGGAACAACGGTGAAGACCTCGATGTTTGGGATGCCGGTCGAGTGAAAGGCGGTTGAGACATCGCCCCAAGGGATGGTCACTGCTTGCTTATTCACCCGGTCGCTACCGCTCGCGGTTCTGACTTCGCCGAAGTCGATCTCCTGTGTTTTCCACGCGGCCGGAACACTCGTGATCTTGCCATCTTTGCGGATCGCACCGCCCTTGCCGACATTCATCGTCATCGTCGCCTGCGTACCGTGCGAGATGCGGCCCATCCCGTAGAATGCGAGCGAAAGATGCGTCGCGGTCGGCAGGCGATCTCTCAGATGCACGGCGAGGCAATCGCTCGGCACGACATCAAACCCGACGCCCGGCATCACCATCACACCGGCCTCGACAGCCTTTTTATCCATCGCCGCACACGTTTCAAAAACACTGATCTCGCCGGTGATGTCGGTGTAGTGCTTCGCGTTTCGCAAGCAAGCCTTGACCATCGGCAAACTCGTTATCGAAAACGGCCCCGCGCAATGCAGCACCATATTGACCTCTTGCAAAACCGCATCGAGCTTCGCCGTATCATCGAGCGAAAATGCGCGATGTTCAAAAGCATACTTCGCCGCAAGCTCCGCGACCTTAGCTTCGTTGCGTCCTGCGAGGATCGGTTTCAGCCCACGCTCAGCGGCCATTCGCGTTATCAATTCGCCTGTGTAGCCGTTGGCTCCGTAGATGAGGAATGTGTTTGTCATGGTTAGTCTCTTATGGATGGATAAACAATATCTAGCAATATATCAAATGAATGCTTCTTCAGGCTTTTCGCGTCGTAATTGCCGGCTGTTATGACAACGATCAAATCGTTTGTCTTATCCATGAGCACCTTTTGGCCACCATTGCCGCTAAACTCGATGACCGAGTATGCTTTACCCGCCTCCGGGAAACTCTGCAGCCAAGTTTGGTATCCGTAGTGAGTCTTCCAGCCGTCAGCGTCCTCCGAGACCTTGATCCAAGGCTTGGTTGCATCCTCGATCAATTTGGCGGGAAGAATCTGCTTTCCCTTCCATTTGCCGCCATTCATCAAAAGCAATCCTATTTTTGCAAGGTC
>JANNWQ010000284.1:0-23392 GCA_031408595.1 Acidobacteriota bacterium
CCATGGCCCGCCCGCGAGCCAGTACGCCAGGCCGAGGCCGACGACGATGGACACTACGTTAAAGGCCGTTGACGCCGACGCGGGAATCCCGAAACGCCCTTTCGTGTTCAACACGCCCATCGCCAACGCAGCCAGAGCGACGAGCAGGATGAACGGGAACATGATCTGCATCAGCAAGGTCGCGAGTGCAGCTTTTTCGGGCGGATAAAAATGATTTGGGTAGCCTAAATAGTTATAGGTAATGGCCTTAACGAAAAGTGGTGAGAGAAAGATGCCGGCGATGCAAATGACGCTGAGCACGACCGCGAGGCCGTTAAAGATCAAACTCGCCAGCCGCCAAGCCTCTTTTTCGTTGTTCTTGACCTGATAATCAGTAAAAACTTTAACAAAGGCGCTCGACAAAGCCCCCTCGGCAAACAGGTCGCGGAGCAGATTGGGGATTCGAAATCCGACAATAAACGCGTCGTATAGAAAGCCAGCCCCGAAATAAAATGCAAAGAGCGTCTCGCGAACTAAGCCCAAAACGCGGGAAAACATCACCGCGATCGACACGATCCCGGCGGAGCGGGCGACACTCGCTTGCTTTGGCGGAGCTTCTTCTGCGACGGCCTCGTCGGATGACGGGTCGGCGAGCGATTCGGGTTCTTCTGTTTCGGGCTGGTTCTGTGGGTTTTCGCTCATCGCGTTAAGCCGAGATTATCTCACGAAGCGCAAAAAAGTAGAACAGACCGCCTGGTCTATTCATATACTTTCGTGAAACCGGGTTGTAGGGAGACCCTATCTTGATCGACAGACGTGGCCGTCTGTCGTACTTTACTCGCTGCCGTAACGGCCGTTCGGGTAGCTTACGCGTGTGCGAGCCATGCGTGTGTCGAGCGACATCGCATCGTACTGCATCGGAGCGGCTCCGCCGAATTGACCCTGGACGAGCGAGACGAAGTAGTTCTGAAAGGTACGAAAACGTGCCACGCTGCCGCGCATGTTGAATATTACGAAGAGCAGACGGCCGTTCCGCGTATTTACTTCACCAGCCAAGGCGCTTGCACCGCCGTCGGTATTGCCAAGCGTTCCGGTTTTGCCGACGAGGCTTCCACGTGAAAAATCTGTATCAAAACGCCCCTCGAGCGTACCTTTGTCGATACCGGCTACGGGCATGATATCCGAGAAGGTCATCTTGTAACGGGCGAGGTCGGCGCGGAGTTCACGGAGCAATTTCATCATTGCGTTTGGCGTGACACGGTTATACCCGAGGCCGCTTGAGGTAGCGAGAGAGAATTCTGCGGGCTGAATGCCGGCATTCAACTGCACAAGACGTGCGACGGCGTACGGGCCGCCAAGCGTGTCGCCGAGCCGTTCCGAAAGATAATTATTTGAGTAACACAGCACCGCCTTTAGGATCTCGCGAACCGGTGTCGATTCGTGTGTGAAAAGCAGTGTAAGATTGCTCGGAATGCCCTGAGCAAATGATGAGCCGCCAAATGTCACGCCCGGAACTCCCTGGACACTTCCAAACTTTCCCGCATAGGAAAGATGGTTCAGCCAGGTGCGGGTCGCGGCTGCATTTCGCTTATTGGAGTCGATCGTTGACATCAATGTCTGACCGCTGACAGCCGGCGAGAGGGCAAAGTTCATCGTGAAATTGTCCGTCACGATCAGATCGCCCGTGACATTTCGCACGCCCATTTTGTTCAGCTCGTGTGCGAGCGTGACGCCATGTTCGTAGCCAAAGACCGGGTCTTTGCCCGAGACGTAAATGTTGCCCGTGAGTGTGCCGGTGTTTCGATCGATGGCACCGTCGGTGTAGACGTTTGTCATAAACCGAAACTCAGGGCCAAAAGTTTTGAGGACGGCATAGGCCGTAGCGACCTTTACATTTGAGGCCGGGTTGAAAGTAAAATTTGCATTGCTCTCGACCACGACACTTCCGTCGAGGTTCTCCACCAAAATGCCCGAGTACCCCGGAACCGCAACCTCGGCCAGTGCCGGAAACATCGTCCGTACGCTGCTCGTCGCTGCGGTAGGCATCGCAGCAGTCGAACTGCCCGTTTTCATGATCAGCGGCGTTGATGAAGGCCTCGCCGAATATTCAGGCCTCTGGACCTGAATCTCCTGTACCAATGGCGGACGCGAATCCTGGGCTGAGACAGAAATTGAACCAGAAAGTACCGTCGCGGCGGCTACCAAAATAAATTGTAGGGGGGATTTTGTCATTGAAATCTGGACGGTTGGCTTTATCTTCTGAGGGCTTCCTGACCGATAGGAAGCATAACATTCACTAATATACCACATTTCGGGCGGGAAGTTTCAATATTTTGCCAGTTCACATTTTTCCTCGCCTCTACCTTGGAGGCGGAGTTAGGATGAAGTTGCGACCGGGCGCGATGTACGCATGTTTGTGGCGATGCAACCAAATTAGGCGCGAGGTTCATCCTTTAGACTAGATTTAAGACAAAACTTAACAGGCAGGTATCCGAAAAATGAGAAAAAGCTTAGTCCTCCTAATGGTATTGGTGTGTTCGCTTTCGAGTATCTCGCAAACTATTAGAAACAAACGTGTTACATCGACATCGTCGACTCCAGCGGCGAATATTCCGGCAAATACGCTCCCGATCCGCCGCGTCATCCTCTATTCAAACGGCGTCGCCTACATCGAACGCCGCGGCTTCGTCACCGGCAATGCCGAGGTCAATCTGTCATTTAAACAATCCCAAGTCGACGATGTCCTAAAATCTATGGTCGTCCTCGACCTCGGGCAAGGCAAGATAGGTGCGGTTAGCTACAATTCGTCAGCGCCAGCATCGGCAGGAACTGCCGAAATACCGTTTAGCGTCGAGTCCGAATCACAGGAATCGGAAACGGCGAGCGGCGGCATGGCGAATGTTCTCGCTCAATTGCAAGGAGCGAAGGTCGCCGTCAGTTCGACAAAAGGGACAGCAATAGGGGCAATATTAACAATTGAGAAGCGAAAACCAGTGGGGAAAAAGGAAGGAGATGTTTCGCTGCCCGTTAGTTATTCGCTTGTCATCGCCTCGGAATCCGGCGAGATATCCAGTTTTGAGTTAACTGACATTCGGAGCGTTAAGTTGATCGAAGATGCAACTCGAAAAGACTTGAACGAATTCGCCTCTGCAACCGCATCAACACGTCGGCGTGATGCGAAAACGATCTTGGTGACTTCTCAGGGCACGGGCCAACGAGAGATGGTCGTCAGCTACGTTATAGCAGCTCCGATCTGGAAAACAACCTACCGCGTCGTGCTCGACGCCGAGGGCAAGCCATTCTTTCAGGGCTGGGCAATCGTTGACAATGTTAGCGACGAAGACTGGCTAAATGTACAGATGTCGCTCGTATCCGGATCGCCGGTGTCGTTTATCCAGAATCTTCAGAAACCGCTCTATCGTTACAGGCCTATCATTCCGATCCCAGAAGATCTAAATCTCGATCCGCAGATCTATGATGCTGAGAGAGGCGAAGGCAGTGGGTACGGTGGTGGGATGGGAAGTGGAAGTGGAAACGGAAGAGGAACTGGTGACGCAAGCGCATTAGTCCAGGTGAGTTCCGGTATGGCTCAGAGCAACTACATGTCGCTTCAGACTACTATAAGCGACGCTTTGACCAACGAAAAGAGCGGCGTTGAAACCGCCGCTACGGGAAATGAACTCGGCGACCTATTCGAATATCGCATCTCAAATCCAGTCACGGTCACGCGAAACCGCTCTGCTCTCATACCGATCGTCCAGACGAAAATGGATGGCGAACGTATTTCCATATTTAACGAGGCGGCCCGGGCTGACCGTCCGATGGGCGGGATGATGTTGACGAACACAACCCCGCTAACATTTGAGGGCGGCAGTCTGACCGTTTTGGATCGCGATGCATACGCAGGCGAGGCGTTGATGGAACGCCTAAAGCCGAAGGAACAACGGCTCATCTCTTATGCTCTCGATCTGGGCACACGGGTTTCAACTGAGACAAAAGGTGACTCGCGGCCAGCTCAATTAATCAAAGTTGTAAACGGCGTCTTCCAGGTGCATTATTTTATGGCTGAAAAGAAGACTTACACACTGACAAATCAGACTGACCGCGAGAAGATTGTCTACGTCGAGCATCCGGTGCGGAAAGGTTGGGGGCTGGCGGACGATACGATAAAGCCGAATATCGTAACAGAACGCTACTATCGATTCCGGGTTGTGCTAAAACCATTCGACAAGACGGAACTGCCAATAACGGAACGGCAAGGCCTGATGGATTCGTATTCGTTGTCCAGTCTAACAGGAGATCAGGTAAGGCTATTTGTCTCGCGGCGTTACATAGATGACGCCACGCGGGCGAAGCTTGAACGATTGATTGACCTGCGATCTCAGATCGTCGCTATCGACGGCAAGCAGGCGGCTCTGGACGCTGAGATCGAACGGATCGAAGCGGATCAAAAGCGCTTTCGCGAGAATATTGAGGCTTTGTCGAAGACGCCGGAGGCGAAGGTTTTGATCGCGCGGTACATTGCCAAGGCCGGGGAGCAGGAATCGCGGCTTGAGGAGATGGAGAAGCTGCGCAAGGGGTTGGCGGAGCAGAAAGAGCAATTGGCCCGCGAACAGGCGGCGGAGATACGGAATTTTGAGATCAAGTGACGACTAAGCGAGGGCGGCTTGGCTATGCTTCGGCTACAAGCCGCTTGACCATCGTGATCCGCGTGCCGTCGTCGGTTTCCTCGATCTTTACTTCGTCCATGAGGCCGCGAATGAGCTTGAGGCCCCAGCCTCTACGCTCGTCATTGGGAACTTTGTCCGGAGCGGTTGCGTCAGTTTTTTTGTCCGCTAGGCGCACACCGCGATTTGAGATCGTGATGGTGATTCTGTCGGTGGCGACCGCGTATTTTTGCACGATCTTGCGGTCGGGGCTGAGGCTGTGTTCGGCGGCATTGATGCAGGCCTCGACGACGGCAGTTTTGATCTGATTTGTTGCTTTTTTGGGGAAAGCATGACGCTTGGCGATGTCGTCGATGGTTTGCGCGGCGAGCATTTCGGCTTCCTCGCCCATCGGGACGACGATTTCGTATTCATCGATTGTCTCGTCGTAGGACGAGGATTCGACGGCGGTTTCGAGGATGCTTTTTAGAAGATCGACCTGTTTGCGGCTTGAACCGTTGGCGTTGCGTTCGTTGAGAAGTGCCACAGCCTCGTCGTCGAAGCCCTCGGGAGCGATCAGCCAGATGCGGTAATTGGAGAGTTCACCCGCCTCGGCGGCCATTTCAAGACGGTCGCACCAGAATGCAGCAAGATCACGTTTTACTTCGAGTTTCGAGTCGATCTCTGCCGCGATCCAGGCGGTTTCGTTGTGCCTTGCATCGTCGGAAAATCCGAGAGCTATCGCCGAACGCTCCGTTTCGCAAACCTCGCTTAGCTGCGGATAAAATGCCGAAGTATGAGCCGTATACACCACATGAGGCAGGCCTAGTTGATCTTCATCGGCCGCAAGATTAGCACTAACGGTCTCTTCATCCGCACCTTTCAATTCCGCCTTAAATCTCGCGTAATCGATCACCGCAGACGAAACACTCCGCCCATCAAACGACTGTAACAACCTACGCAGATCGATCGCCGCCGTTTTCCGGTACTGGCGAGCCATCAATTGCGGAGCACGTTTAACACTCTCGGCGAGCGCCAATCCGACCGCCATCCCACGCAGTTGGCCGTCGATCTCGATGCGATGGCGCGCACGGATGTAGTCGCGGACGATGGTGTCGGTTGTATCGATGGCGACATGATCTGTCGAGAGGTTAATGATTTCGTTCGCGTGGAGCGACGCCAGAAGTAGGTCGAGATCTGCGGTGGAAAGCTCCGAGTGGCGACGCCAATATGTGAGCGGCAGACGGTTGTTCGGAGAATTCACCGTTTCGCCTAGGAGCTTCAATGTTGAGGGTGTAGTTCCGGCGAAGATAGCGTCGAGGTGTCTAGAAGTTCGCCCGCCAAACATCTCGTTTGTATGGGCACCTTGAACGCGTTCAAAAGTTGTCAGATCCTTGCCGCCCGCCAAGATCGCGTCTATGAATTTTACACGGCCACCTGTTTGCGTAGCGATCAGGTCGCGGGTTTGGTCATTGATGTCGACAGAGTATTTCGCGGCGAGCCGTTCGACGACTGCTCCGGCAGTCTCGACGGGAAACGCCTCCACCTCTAAAACATTAAAAGAACCACGCCCAAACATCTGTCGTCGAGGGCCGCACAGAACGAATGTCACATTCGAGCGTCCCGCGATCTCGAGAAGGTCATCTATTAACACTGCTCCGCCTTCGAGACTCGCGGCGTTGCCAAGCGCGTCAATCATCACCATTGCACGTGCGCCATTTGCGGCTGCACGAACCGGAGCACTCAGACAATTGCGGATGAATGCGCGGTCATTATTAAGTTTGCTTTCGCTGTGGCAGGTTTCAATTAGGCGGTCGATCCAATAGCCGTCCTCGGGCACGGCAAGCTGTGCGATCTCGCAGATCTCGGGCGACGAACCGATAATGCCCGCATCACGTCGGCGAAAAGCAACGGTTTGAAGTAAAAATTCGCGAAGAAATCTCAACGCACATCCACGAGCCGTCTCATCGCTCGCCGCGATCTCAAAATATATTGGAATCACGCTGTTAGCGTCAAAGAGCCGGTCGTACGTCTGCCGCAAAAGCTCCGACGACCCGGCGGCGGGCGTCGCATGAACGGCAACGCTACGGCTCCGCGGTTTCAGCAGAAACTCAAGCTCCGCGTCGCGGTCGACAAAACTTGACGGTTCCTCGCGGGCAAAAATTCGTTTTGAGACTTCTTTTTTCATCACAATCTACCCTGCGCGTCGCCCGCCAATTTCTTCGAATGACAGTACACGATTTCGACCACGGCGTTTCGATTCGTAAAGAGCTTGATCCGCCGCCGAGACCAGGTCGGCCGATACGCACAGCTCTGCCGAACAGCTTGCGACGCCGATGCTTACCGTTACGAGACGGTGTTCGAAATTAGCGTGTTCGATGTTGTGGCGGATGCGTTCGGCGATGGTGAGAGCCTCTTCGATCTTTGTCTGCGGCAGCAAGATCGAAAATTCTTCGCCGCCAAAACGTGCCGCGACGTCTGCTCCGCGCAGCGTATCGCGAATAACGGTACCGACCAGTTTCAGAGCTTCGTCGCCCGCCGGGTGGCCAAATTCGTCGTTGTACGATTTGAAATGATCGACATCGAGCATCATAAAGCTCATCGGAAATCCGTGGCGGTTCGATCGCTTGATCTCCTCAGCAAGACGGGCCTCGATGTAGCGGCGATTGAGCAGGCCGGTTAGCGAGTCGGTTACCGATATCTGGGCGAGTTCGCCCGCCTTGTGTTTGAACGACGCACGGTCGATCGCGACGGCCAGTTGGGGAGCGATCGCCTGAAAGAGGTCGATCGAACTACGGTCAAAAGTTTCGCCCCCCGGCTTGTCGGTAAAATTCATTACGCCGATCGCACGGTCACCGATCGAGATCGGGCAACTCATGAACGACTTGGTCTTGTATTGGCGCTCGGGATTTGCCGGCGGCAAACCTGTTTTTGTCACGTCGGCGACGGCTACGGCCTTGTTTTTATCAAATACCAGCCGTGCAACGCGACCGCCGATCTCGCCGTTGTTCTTGGTCCATTCTTTCACGCCCACGACTGCTTTTACATCGAGTTTGTCACGTTTTTCGCTATGAATCAGTAACGACGCACGCTCGGCACGCATCATTTCGGCTGAGCTCTGCAATAGCCTCAGCCAGAAATCGTCCGAGTCTATCTTCTTGAGATTTTGGCCAAATCGCTTGACCGCGAGCGTCAAAGCTTCGCCTTCTTTGACTTCAAATCGCAATCGCAATATCTCGATCTGGGGAGCTAGCGATCGGCAAACTTTGACGATCTGAGCTTTCACCGCATCGTCCGGAGTGTCGAGAACAGCAATTGCTGCTGAGATCTCGTCGCCGACGCCTATCGGGAAGAGATTCATCGTTCGCACGCCTTTTGTGGTGCCCGAACGCTCGCCGAGCGACAACGGCATTTCATTTTCGGCAGCCTCGACCAGGCGGCGATCATCGGCGGCGATGCCGAGGCGAACTTTTCGATCTTTCATGTCGCCTATTGCCACCGTGTTTTCGAGGCGGTTCTCATGTCGGTCCAGCCAGACGAGCGATTGTAAGTCAAATCTCGCGGCGACAAAATCGAGGATGGTCTCGCAAGCCGTTGAGTAGTCGCTCTTGAGCAGCGAGCCGAAAAACGAACGCCACGCCTGGGTCTGCGAGGAGCGACGCTCGGTACTTGCCTCAGCCGCAACAACCGGAGCGGGAGGAGCTTCCGGAATTGCCTCTACTACTTGCTCGACCCGGATCTGTTCGGGCTCTGCAACCGGCGGCACGTCACGACGGATCTCACGGTTGAAGCGTTCGACCACGTTCGATATTTCCTGTGGTGTCGTTCGGATCGGTACATCGATCTTTGCCGTTGTCGACTTCTTTTGTGATCTTGCGTTTGCGATCAACTCTTCGACCTGACGCGCGGTTCGGTCGAGTGTGGCGGGCGAGGCCGCCATCAGGACGTTGTCAAATAGCTCGGCGGGTACCAGTTTTCGCCAGTCACCTTTCATCGAGCGTTGTGTTGCACGGCGGTAATTATCAGTTTTCACAAAAGTCCTCCCCACGATCGCCACCAGCGGCGTATTTGGATTTTTGACCGGCACGGCACGGCACTCGAGCCCGGCGTGACATTCGAAAGCGACGGTGCCGCCCGACTGAGCGGTCATCTCAAGCGCCTTGCCGCAATACTCGGCGCAGGCAGGCGAATATTCACCGTCCTTGTTTAGCGTTCGGCAGATCGAGTTGTTATTCGAGACATAGACCTCGCGCGGCCCGCCATCGACGACAGCGATCGCCAGACCGCTTTCCTCCGATAGCATTTCGAACGTCCTTCTATTCGAATTTTCGTTTCTCTCGCTCATTAAACAACGGAAATATAGCTTTTCGCGGTCACATACAGCGATGCGCGCGTTTTACATACACCTTGATTTAGGTTCCTAAACGACCAATTAGCCCATATTTTCACGAAAACCCGCTTTATTTCGCCTTCACTAAAATCAATCGAATGTTCGATATCATACGGTCAATTTGTCTCGCGACAGATACTCTCGTAATTGTCGGATACTCCCACTTCCGAACTAAAATTACTCGCGATACTTACGGAGGCAATACTATGATCAATGATTACGAAGCAACAACGCCGATCGTGCCCGAAGGCGATCTGAATACAACTCGAAACACCACCCGCGACGCAGCGACGAATGACGAAGTCATTTCATGTCTCAACGGACTGATCCAGACATTAAAGGACGGCCAGCTTGGTTTCAAGACGGCGAGCGAAGACATCGAAAGGTCGGATCTCAAGACTACTTTCTACGAGTTCTCACAGCAGCGATCGGAATTTACTGGCGTTCTACAGGGTCTCGTAAGATCGCTCGGCGGTGATCCGGAAAAGGCCGGATCCGTCTCAGGAGCAATTCATCGCGGTTGGATGGATCTAAAATCGGCCGTCGCGGGCCGAACCGAAGAAGCCATCCTTAACGAGTGCGAACGCGGCGAAGACTATGCCAAGGAAGCCTACACTGAAGCTACACAGCTGAATCTACCGGCGAACATCGCAGATGTGATCGCTCAGCAGGCGCAGTCGATACTTGCAGCCCACAATCGCGTCAAGGCATTGCGTAACGCCGAAAGTGGCAAGGCAGCGGCGCCCGGCATTTTTTAAGACGAAAAGAGAGGATTGGAAAAATTTAGGGAGGGCGTTCGTCGCTCTCCCTTTTCTATTGCATTAGATCTCCGAGGCCGTTGGCTGCGTTTTGTTCAATATGCGGATGCTCACGGCTAATGCGGATACAAGCAGATGTGTGCCCCGGTTTTATCTCGACCAGTTTCGGCTCGATCCGGCTGCATTCGGCGATTGCGAAAGGACATCGCGTGTGAAAATGACAGCCCGACGGTGGTGCCAATGGCGATGGCACGTCTCCGCGAAGAATGATGCGTTCACGCTTTCGCTCGATGACAGGATCGGCGACAGGGATTGATGAAAACAATGCTCGTGTGTAGGGCATCAACGGATCGCGGTAAATTTCTTTTGTGTCGGCGAGCTCGACAATGCGGCCAAGATACATCACGGCGACGCGATCAGCAATATGTCGAACAGCTCGTAAGTCGTGTGAAATGAACAGATACGTCAATCCGTGCTCTTTTTGCAGACGCCGCATCAGATTGAGTATCTGCGCCTGAATCGACACATCTAAGGCGGAAATAGGTTCGTCGGCAACAATGAATTCTGGTTCGGCGGCAAGTACACGGGCAATGCCGATACGCTGGCGTTGACCACCAGAGAACTCGCGAGGACGCCGATCGATAAAACGCCGATCAAGGCCGACGGTCTCCATTAGGGTTTGAACGCGATCTTTACCTGATGCGAGGTCGAACGTCTTTAACGGCTCGCCAATGATTTGGCCGGCGGTCATGAGTGGATTCAGGCTCGAATACGGATCCTGAAAGATCATCTGTAGTTGCCGTCGCCGCCTACGCATTGCTTCAGGCTGGAGCGAAGAAAGGTCGTCGCCATTATGCATAACGCGTCCGGCCGTCGGTTCGGTGAGACGTAGAACAGCTCGTCCAAGCGTCGACTTCCCACAGCCCGATTCACCGACGAGGCCGAGCGTCTCGCCTCGCTTTATCTCAAGCGAAACGCCATCGACGGCGCGGACGGTGCGGCCCGAAGCAAATAGCGATCGCCCACTACTATATTCGACCCGAACGTCCTCAATCGAGATCAGATTTTCCGCGACGTTGTTCAATGCGTTGCCTCCGCATAGATCTCACCTGCAAAATGACATAGCGAAAAGTGCCCTTCGCTAACCTGCACAAACGGTGGCGGCTGGTCGCCGCAAATATCTGCGGCCCGCTCGCAACGCTCGGCAAACGGGCAGCCCGGCGGCAGGTTCGCTGCGTCAGGTGGCATTCCGGGGATCTGGTAAAGATCGCCGTCGCTATCGTCAGCGATGCCTGGCGTGCTTTTAAGCAGGCCGCGAGTGTATGGATTTGCGCTTCGTCCAAACAATTCAACAGCCGGAGCTTGCTCGAAAACGCGTCCGGCGTACATTACGATCACTTTGTCCGCTATCCCGGCAAGCACCCCGAGGTCGTGTGTGATTAGGATAACGCTGGTATTCATCTTCGCGGTGAGATCGCGGATGAGTTCGAGAATTTGCGCCTGAATGGTGACGTCTAGCGCGGTTGTGGGCTCGTCGGCAATAAGTAATTCCGGCTCGCAGCTCAACGCCATTGCGATCATCACACGCTGCCGCATACCGCCGGACATCTCGTGCGGATAGCTGTCGAGACGCGATGCGGCGTCCGGGATGCCGACCGTTTCTAGCATCGTGAGGGCGTGTTCGCGTGATTGCTTTCGGTCGAGGCCAAGGTGCAGTCTTGTTATTTCGGAGAGCTGTGTCGAGACTTTCAAAAAGGGATTTAGCGATGACATCGGATCCTGAAAGATCATCGCCATTCGCCGCCCGCGAATACGCCGAACGTCATTCTCCGACATCGCGTTCACATCCCCGCCATCAAAAACGATCTCGCCCGAAGATTCGGGCACCAGCCGCATCAGCGACAAACTGGTCACGGATTTGCCCGAACCAGATTCGCCGACGATACCCAGCGTCTCGCCGCGTTTTAGGTCGAACGAAACATCATCGACCGCCTTCACGACGCCCTCGGCAGTGTTGAAATGCGTGGTCAATCCGCGAACTGACAAGATTGTCGCGACACTGTTCATCTGGAAAAAAAGAAAACTTAAGGCGTCGGCGATTGTCCCGGCTGCCAGCCGGTATCTATGCTCACATTTTGTAGCAACGGAGCGTCGAGTGCATTCGAATCGAACCCGCGGACATACGGCTTGACCAACGAATACGATGTCGGGAAATAAAGCGGTATCGCATTCAGCTCAAAAATAACATCCGCCTCGGTAAGGATCTTCGGTCCTTTCGTGGTCTCGACAATCGCGTCGCCAGCGATTTCGACCAAGTCGGAAGGGCTTCGACGGTTTTCTTCAATCGTCGCCTGGATCTCGCTCTCGGCGGGCCGTACGAGCGGAGCTTCAATCTTCTCCGCCGAACCAAAAACCGATTCGAGCCCAACCAATTCGTCGGCTGAAGGGAGCACGACGCCGCGCCGGATGAGATCGTAGTCACCCGCGAGCTTTGTGGCCTCGATCTCGATCGATTCTTTTATTATGAGCTGGGTTTCGACGCCAAGATTTTGCTTCCACATCCGAGCCACCGAGCGGGCGACACGTTGCTGCATGTCGTTGCGATTGACGACGAGGCGGATGGCGGGGAAATTTTCGCCGCGCGGATAGCCGGCCTTATCGAGCAGGTCTTTTGCTTTTGCGACGTCGAGTGACAGAGCATTGTCCTTCTTATTGCTCAGCGGGAAGAAGGTCGTTGCGGGCTGCATGATGCCCTCGAGATCGCCCTCGGTCAACTTGGTCCGGTCGATGGCGATCGCCAACGCCTCGCGAACGCGGCGATCGGAAAACGGAGCCTTGGCCGTATTGACCTCGTAATAATTCAACGCGCTATGCGTCGTCCGGCGAAAGTCGTCGTATGGCGTGAGCAGTTTTAACGCCAGCGGTTCAAACGCCGCGTTTGTAACAATATCGATCTCACCGCGTTTGTATGCATTCAAAGCACCTTCCGGTGAAGCGGCCGCGACAAATCTCACGCTCTCAAGCGTCACCGATTTTCGACCCCAATGCGTCTCTGCTGGTTCTAACGTAATTCCATCGTTCGCTATCTTTGCGATGCGAAAGGCTCCGTTGGTCACGGTCGTCGCATCGAGCTTTTCTTTTTCGAACGCCATGCCGTCACCGTAAATTGGCCTAAAGATCGGGTTTGCTACCAGCTTTGGAAAGTCTTTGTCGGAAAGGGCAAGCGTCACTTTCAGCGTTGAGTCATCGACCGCTTCGGCACCAAATTTCTTTGTCACCATCGGTTTTGGCGACGCCGAAGGCGACGAAACGACAACAGGGCTCGGAGCGGAATTTGGTGTCGGGGCTGCAAGCTGGCCGCGTGGATCGAGCAGATCAGGACTGCCGGCAGGGCCGGGGCCGTTCTCGTGCTGCGGTAGAAGAAAGTCGCCGGGAGATTCGAGATCTTCGGAACGGCGGTCATTCATACCGACAATATTCTGAAATAAGAAGCGATTTGCAGCCTTGTCACCGAGCGAGGCGAGGCGTTTCCATGAGCGGACGAAATCGTTTGCTGTCACGCGTTCACCGTTGGACCAGCGTGCATCTTTGCGTAGCGTAAACGTCCATACGCGGTCATTTTCCGACGATTCCCACTTTTCCGCGACTGCCGGTGTCGTTTTCATCGCCTTGCCGTCGAGTTCAGTCAATCCGTCGTAGACCGCTCGGACAATATCAGTTTCCGGTGCAGCCGTAGCTCGAGCAGGATCGAGGCTCTTGGGCATCTTACCGTTGCTCCAACGCAATTCCTGCTTCGGCGGCGGCCCCGTGACGGCGATGAACGGCTCGACTTTCGGCTGCTGTAATTCAGTACAGCCCGAAATGATGAGCGCGGCGAAAAGCACCGCCAAGGCTTTTGTTTTTAGGAATTTGCTTGAGAATGAACGCATCGGTCACGCCGAGTTTTTGAGCGCTTTGTAAAGCTCCTCGACAGATCTTCGTGTGATGTCAAAGCCGTCGGACGTGTCGATCAGATGATCGGCAAACTTCTTTTTCTCGTCCTGCGACATCTGGGCCGCGATCCTTGCACGAGCGTCAGATTCGCTCAGTGAATCGCGTAACATCAACCGTTTCAATTGTATATCAGGTCTGCACCAGACAACAATCAATTTGTCGAACCGTCGGTAACCGCCCGATTCGATCATCAACGCGGCGTCGATGATCGCGACGCCATTCGGATCTGCGGCTGCCTGATTCTCGATCCATAAATTCTGCGATTCGATCACCCGCGGATGAATGATTGAATTGAGCAATTCACGCTTATCGGCATCTGCAAAAACGATCGAACCCATTTTTTTGCGATCAAGTTCGCCACTTTCCAGCAGAACCTCACCACCAAAATGTCGAACAATCTCCGCCAACCCCTCGGTGCCTTTGGCAACTACTTCACGCGAAGTTTTATCCGCATCGAGCACGCGACAACGCAGTTCGCGAAAGCACTCGCAAACAAACGATTTGCCGACGGCGATTGAACCTGTGAGGCCGATCTTTTTCATGCGTTTAGAGTGCAAGCTTTAGCTTGTTCTGGTCGCCGCAGAAGAACAAGCTAAAGCTTGCACTCTGAACTCCTAGCGATTGTGCCGCTTCGCCAATTTGTCGACGTTGTAAGCCGCAACCTCGGCCAGCGTCAGGCCAAGTTCGTCGGCGCAGGCGGAGATGTACCAGAGGACGTCGCCGAGTTCATCTTTTAGTTTCAGACGCGTCTCGTCGGTTATTACGCCATCGTGGTCGCGTTGAATTTTTTTGACGATATTCGCAACCTCACCCGCCTCACCGGCGAGGCCGAGCGTCGGGTATTCAAGATTGGACATACGCCGCGGAAAAAGAGCCGTCTGGCTTGCTTCGGATTGATATTCTTCAAAGTTCATAAGAGTTGTTGGCCACAAAAAGCACAAAAATCACAAAGAGAAAGTCTTATTTTTGTGTATTTTGTGCTTTTTGTGGCTATTCTAATCTTCGCTGTTTGGCCGCAACGACCGTGTTTTTCATTAGCATCGCGACTGTCAGCAGACCAACACCGCCGGGGACTGGGGTGAAGTTGGCCGCTTTTTCCATCGCCTCTCGCGGATTTACGTCGCCGACGAGGGTGAAGCCTCGATTTTCAATAGCCGTGAACCGCTTACCTATCTCTTCCTCGGAAAAAAGACCGCGCGCCAATTCAACGTCTGAGACGTTGTTGATGCCTACATCAATCACCGTTACACCCTCACCGATGTGCTCGGCTCCGATAAATCCGGCTCGGCCGATCGCTGCGACGAGGATGTCAGCTTGGCGTGTGATCGAAGGCAGATCCTTCGTTCGCGAATGGCAGATGGTAACGGTCGCGCTTTCTTTTAGCAACAGCATCGCCATCGGTTTGCCGACGATATTGCTGCGGCCGACGACGACGGCGTGTTTGCCGGCGATATCGATATCGGAGCGTTTAAGAATTTCGATCACGCCTGCCGGTGTGCACGGAACGAGGCCTTCGTAGCCTTGCATCAGGCGGCCCGTGTTGATCGGGTGGAATCCGTCGACGTCCTTTTCGGGATCGATGAGTTCGAGAATCTCGCGTTCGTCGATGTGTTTTGGAAGCGGCAGTTGGACGAGAATGCCATCGACATCGTGGCGTTCGTTTAGCTCGGTGACGACCTCGACGATCTTTTCATGCGGCGTGTCAGCGTCGAAATGCAGGTGTTCAGAGACGATACCGAGTTCCTCGGCGGTTCGCACTTTGCTGCCGACGTAGACGGCGGACGCGGGGTCTTCGCCGACGCGAACAACGACCAGACACGGCGAAAAACAGTGAACTTCCTTTAGATCCGCAACTTCTGCCGCGACCTCCGATTTGATCGCCTCGGCGATCGTTTTGCCGCTCAAAATTCTTGCTGACATATTGGTAAAAGGTGATTTTACCGAAGTTCCGGCTAGTTTGCTAAAATCGCCATAATGAAACGTGCGATCGGCACAATCCTACTCGTTGCCGCGTCGCTCCAAACCGCCGTGCCGCAGACCGTTGCAGAGCTTCAAACGGTGGGCGACTATCCGGCGGCGATCTCCCAACTACAAAAAGAACGCGATGCCGAACCGAAGAAATTCGAGGGAGCTGACCGCGACTACTTGCTCGCCCGCCTCGCCGAAAGAGACGGACGACTCGCTCTAGCGATGAGCACGTACACGAGCGTTACACGCCGCGAATCACTATTACGCGGCTACGCTCTGGCTCGAATGTCCCGCATCGCCCGCTCGACCGGCAATCTATTACTCGAACGCATTTATTTGCAACAGTTAGAGGCGGAGAATGCAGAGAATCCGCTGTCTAGTGCTGCGATCGACCGGATCGTTAAGAACAGCATCGAGACTGGCAATTACGCTCTAGCTCTCAGCTTCCTAAAGACAGATAGGACAGGAACACCGTCCACAAAGCCAAGCGAAGCGGCTCAAAAGGTGTATTCGCGTGAACGTCTGGCGATGCTCGGCCAAGCTTATCTCGGTCTTGGCAATGTCGAAAAGGGACGGCAAATATTCACCTATCTACTTAACACAACGCCAAATCCCGCGCAGGCCGACGACCACGCACAGGCCGCGGCGGCGGCTCTTGACCGGCTCGATGGCGGAGACGCGGCTGTCGATCGAGTGCCAGATCTTAGCGAAGCCGAGCATCTGCGACGTGCGGGCATTTATCAATTTAACCGCGATTTTCCGGCGGCGAGGCGGCATTACCACGCTGTCATCGCGAGATTCGCTGCGAATGCGGCGGACGCAATATTCCAGATCGGACGCGGCTATTCACAATCCGGCAATCATGTCGAGGCCCTAAAATGGTACGAGCGCGTCCTCGAACGCCATGCCGAAAGCCCGACAGCAAAGGACGCCCTGCTCCAGGCCGCCGCCGCTTACGGCCGTGTTGGTAAGCCGAAGGAGGCCATCACGCGGTATCAACATTTCATCGAAAAATTTCCGACTGACGAGAAACTCGACCGAGCCTACCTGAACATCGTCGATCTCCAACGCGATCAGGGCTCCGATCAGGACGCTCTGAAGTGGTGTACGAAAACCGAGGAAGTCTTTCGCGGCAGGCCCGCCGAGGCAGTCGCCGTGTTTGCCGCAGCTCGCATTCACATCGCCCGCGAAGAATGGCCGCTGGTGCACACTCAGCTCGAACGCCTCGCAAATTTCAAAGACCTCGGTGGGGCGACGATCCCCGGCGGCACGAGCACGGCTGAAGTGAGTTTTCTAAAAGCGTTCGTTCTCGAACAGCAAAAACGCTACGCCGAGGCGATCGATCATTATCTCGCCATCAACGATGGCCGCAATGAATATTACGGCTGGCGTGCGACCGAGCGTCTGCGTGCGATGGCGTCAATAGAGGAAGCAAAACCGGTTCTCGCAGGCAAGAAAGCGGCATTGAACAATGTTGGGACAGTGAAAAATGCCGATGCAAAGTTTGCGAGTGCGAGATCGCTGTATCGTATTAACCAGAACGCCGATGTGCGGTCGAACATTCTCCAAACAATGCGAGCGGCTGTAAAAACGCTACCAAAGTACGTCGATCTGCCCGAGATAAAATATGCAGACCAAACGTCGGCAGCCGATCCGACCGCTAAACGGCTGATGGAACTCGGCCTATTCGACGATGCGATCGACGAATTTAGCCCGACGCAGGCCGAGTTATTCGTTAAAGCAGACCGTGCCGATCTCGGCCTCGCGATCATCGAACCAGCGTGGAAAAAGGTCGCCTCAGATTATCCGATAGAGTTGATGCCGCGTGCTCAGTTGCGTCTCCTTTATCCGGCGGTGTTTCATGACGACCTGATCCGCGAGTCCGTCGAACGCGGCGTCGATCCGCGCTTGATGCTGGCGATCATGCGACAGGAATCGCGTTTCCAGCCGGACGCAAAATCGTTTGCCGCCGCTCGTGGGCTGATGCAATTCATCTCGACGACCTCGACGCGTGTCGCGGGCGAACTCGAACTAAAAGGTTTTGCTCAGGACGATCTCTATTCTCCGTCGAACTCGATCCTTTTTGGCTCGCACTACGTAAAGACACTCTTCGCCGCATTCCCCGAGCAGCCCGACGCCGTCGTCGCGAGTTATAATGGCGGTGACGACAACATGAAACGCTGGGTCGCCCGTTCGCGATCGAGCCTGCCCGAGCGTTACGTGCCGGAGATAATGTTCACGCAGTCAAAGGATTATGTGTACAAGGTGATGGCGAATTATCGAATGTATAAGTATTTGTATGATGCTGAACTGCGTCCGATCGAAGATTAGGCTTCGCGGAAATATTTGGCTATCTGGAGAGGTGTTCTTTGCGTTTCCTTTGCGTTCTTCGCGGGCTTTGCTTGGGGTCGAAATGTGTTTTAACGCAAAGTCTGCGAAGAACGCAAAGATTCGCAAAAGGAAATCGAATTTTATCAGGAATTTATGAAGACCGTATTTTTTGCGCTTTTATTTTCTGCATTTTTCTTCGTTTCGTGTAAGCAGCCTGCTCCACCTGCCTCCGGCAGCGCGCAGCGGTATCCGCTCAAGGGCAAAATTGTGTCGATCGACAAAGTGGCAAAGACTGCAAAGATCGATCATGAACCGATAGAGGGCTATATGCCGGCGATGACAATGGATTTCCCGATCCAGGCTGACTGGGTTTGGAACGAACTCGCCATCGGAGCCGAAATACGAGCGGAATTGGTGGTCGATAACACCGCCAAAGATCCGTATTGGCTCGAGAATATCGGAATTATCGCCGCCGCGTTGCCGGGACAGGACGTGCCGCCTGAGAACGACAAGTTTGTCCAGATCGGTCGCGAAGTGCCCGATTTTACACTGACAAATCAGGACAAAAAGCAGATCTCGATCAATGACTTTCGCGGAAAGGCCGTTGCTCTGACCTTCATTTATTCGCGCTGCCCAATCGCGGAATACTGCATCAGAATGTCGACGCACTTTAGCGATCTGGCGATGGAATTCCAGAAGGACCCATCGTCGAAGGACAAGTTTGTACTGCTGTCGATCTCGTTCGACCCGGAAAACGACGCGCCCGAGAAGCTTAGATCCTACGGTCTCGGCTACATGGGCAAGGGTGCGACCGATCTCGGCGTATGGCAGCTCGCGGTCGGCAAAGATGCCGAAGTGCGAAAGATCGCCGATTTCTTTGGATTGAGATACGAGGTCGATGCCAACGACAAAACACAAATTAACCACAGCCTGCGGACCGCCGTCATCGGCCCCGATGGCAAAGTCGCTAAGATCTTAGCCGGCAATGAATGGACGCCAGCCCAGCTGAAGCGTGAAATGGAAACTGCACTCGGAGCGGTACAATAGAAAGAAGATGGCCACGAATGCACGAATAAAGATCAGATATGAGAGAAATTTATGCATTCGGGGCTTTTTCTTCGCCCCAAGTCACGATTACTGGTAATCTTGTAAAACAAAAAATTGACTCGAATATAGGAAACCGCATGCGCAAAATCGTTGTCCGCTTGTCCGTCGTTATTTTTGTCCTCGCCCTCGGCGTGTCCGCTCTCGGCCAGAAACGTGCGATTACGGAGAAAGATCTCTTTGATTTCGCCTGGGTCGGCGATCCGCAGGTTTCGCCCGATGGCTCGATCGTTGCCTTCGTGAAGATCACGGTAAATGCCGCGAAAACTAATTACGACACCTCGATCTGGTCGGTATCGACCAGCGGTGGCGACGAGCCGCGACGGATGACCAGCGGCACTCGCGATTCGACACCGCGTTGGTCGCCGGACGGGAAGTTTCTTGCATTTGTCCGATCACCCGAGGCTCCGGGGCCGGGCGCCACTCCGCAGTTATTTATGCTGTCGATGGCGGGCGGCGATTCGTGGGCATTTACCAGTTTGCCCCGCGGAGCTGGGGGACCGATCTGGTCGCCGGATGGGAAGTGGATCGCCTTTGGCAACAGTGCCACGCCCGATGAATTAGCACGTGGCGGCCGTCCTGCTCCAACGCCGGCGGACGGACGTGAAACGGACGTTCGGGTCATCAGCCGAGCGGTGTATCGGGCCGACGGCGGCGGCTATATCGATAACAACCATCCAAACCATCTCTGGGTCATCGCGGCTCCGAAGAGCCCTGAAGAAAAGCCGCAACCCAAGCAATTGACGAGCGGAGCCCATAGCGAAGGCGGATTTGTGTGGTCACGCGACAATGTCCAAATCTACTACTCGACGAATCGAACATTTGAGCCTTACTACGACGAAAGGCCGAACACGGAAATCTACTCAGTGCCGTCTGCGGGCGGAACACCCATATTGCTCACCAAGATCGACATGGGCGTCGGCGGATTGACGTTGAGCCCGGATGGGAAAAAGTTTGCTTTTAACGCGTCCGCATCGCAAAAGCCCGTTCTCTCGTACACGCAGCCCGATCTTTGGGTGATGGATGCTGCCCCGAATGCCAAGCCAAAAAATCTGACGACTGGCTTTGACTACGATATCGGTGGAGGTGTCGGTGGTGACAATGCACCGCCGCGAGCGGGCGGTGGCGGCGGGCCGATCTGGACGGCGGACGGAAAGGCGATCATCGAACGCTACGCAAAAGAAGGCCGTGCAAATCTCGGCATTTTCGACGCGGCAACCGGAAAGATGAGCGACATGACGAAAGGCGACCAGGCGATCTTGTCGTATCGCTCGACCCGAGACACGGGCAAGATCGTTTACACTCGTTCGACGCCGACGGTGATCACCGATCTTTACATTCTCGACCGCTCGAACGGCAGTGCGAAGCAGTTGACGAAGGTCAACGACGCATTGTTCTCGAAACTAAACCTCACCGAGCCTGACGATGTCTGGTATACAAGTTTTGACGGCAAGAAGGTTCAGACTTGGGTGCAGAAGCCAGCCGATTTTGATCCGAATAAAAAATATCCATTGATCCTAAATATTCACGGTGGGCCGCACGCGGCTTACGGGTATGTGTTCGACCACGAATTTCAATGGATGGCGGCGAAAGGCTACGTCGTCGTTTACCCAAACCCTCGCGGTTCAACGAGTTATGGCCAGGAATTTGGCAATATCATCCAACATGCCTATCCGGGCGATGACCACAAAGACCTGATGCTCGCCGTCGATGAAGTCATCAAACGCGGCTACATTGACGAGAAAAAACTCGGCATCACCGGCGGCAGCGGCGGTGGAGTGTTGACCAATCACGCCGTCCATATGACTGACCGATTTAAGGCAGCGGTCTCGCAACGTGATATTTCGGACTGGGCGAATTGGTGGTACACGGCAGATTTTGCGCAGTTCCAGCCGAGTTGGTTCAAGGGAGCACCGTTCGAGGATGTCGAAGGCTTTCGCCAGCGATCCGCCATTACGCACGTTGCCAAGATCAATACGCCGATGATGTTCATCCTCGGCGAAGCCGACTGGCGTACACCACCTGCAGCAGGCGGCGAAGAACTCTTCCGAGCCCTAAAATACCGCAAGGTGCCGACCGTAATGGTCCGCTTCCCAAACGAAGGCCACGACCTTTCCCGCTCCGGCCAACCCTGGCACCGCATCGAACGCTTGCAGCATATTGTTGGCTGGTTCGATAAATGGCTGCTAGGCGCGGCGAAGCCGGAGTATGAGGTTCCGAAATAGTCCATAGTTAGAAGCTGTTTTATTTTGCTATGGGTATAGAAACAGAAGAAACTGCGATTGAGATCGAGATCAGAAGGCGGGTACTCGACGTTGAGAATGGTGAAATGGAGTTGATCGACCATGAGGTGGTTATGAGGGAGGAGCACGAACGTCTTGCGGACTTAAAAATTAAGTATTCTGACGGCAAATAACCATTGCTGGAAAGCGAAAATCCACGTATTCTATTCTCATTATGGGTGTACTTGTTGAAGATATTACTGAAGCCGCATTATCGCTCTCCGTTAGCGACCGGGCGGCGCTTGCTGATAGGCTGTTTGATAGTCTTTCTCCGGTTGACGAGAGCAAAGAGATTCGAGACGCGTGGGTGGAAGTAGCACATAGGCGTCTTGAGGAAGTCCGATCCGGCAAAGCCGTCACGATTGACGGTCCAACTGGGCTAGCTCAGGTTCCCCAAGCGATTCGCAGATGAAGTATCGTTGGCATTCTGGCGCTTTGGACGATCTCTATGAGGCGTATTCTTTCTATTTCGGGGAAGATCCACAGCTCGAAGAAAGGCTCGCCTCAATAATTGAAGACGCGATTGACGATATCGTCGCCCGTCCTCAAACCTGGCCTTTTATCAGCGAACCGGTTCGCGGTAGCGTGATTGATGTATTTCCGTACTCAATTCTGTATGTTTTCCTCGAAAGTCATGTGCTGATACTGGCAGTATCTCACCATAGTCGGCGCCCAGACTATTGGGTCGACCGGCTCGACTAGCACGAAATTCTAACTAACATACTGGTGTACCACTGACGATAGTTTTCATTACATCCCTCACGTTCGATGCGAATACCAGAGCGGCATGGATGTCACCCAGCGGCTTCATCGCTGGATGATCGAGCGAGATGACAGTGATGTCGGCTTGTTTGCCAACGTCGAGTGTGCCGATCAGGTGGTCAAGGCCTAGGGATTTTGCTCCGCCTAGGGTGGCGGTTTCGAGGGCTTCTTTTGGGGTGATGAAACGTTGTGAGCCTTCGCGGTTGCGGGCAGCCAGCAGGGCGAAGCGGGATTCTTCTAACAGATCGCAGATATTGTTGCTGGCGACGGAATCGCTGCCGAGGCCGACGGTGATCCCTGCGTCGAGAAAAGCTTCGAAGGGCGCGTAGCCGTGGCCGAATTTGGCATTGGATTTTGGGCAGTGCGCGATCTTTGCTCCGTTTGACTCGATCTTTTGGATGTCGCTCGCGGAGACTGCGATGCAGTGGGCGAGCAGCGGTTTGGTCGAGAGGACGCCGAGGCGTTCGAGGTATTCGATCGGCGTACAGTGCGGGCTGTGCCATTCGAGGTCGAAGCGTTCGTATAGATCGCGAAAGAGTCCGGTGCCGTACATCAGTAGCTCGGTCTCGTCGGCCGATTCGGCAGCGTGGATCGAGAGCGGCACGCGGTTGAGGATCGCGTATTGAGCGATCAACTCGAACAAACGCGAGCCAACGGTGTACGGCGAATGCGGCGAGATGCCGATCTTTACGAGGTCAGTCTCTTCTTCGCGAAGCTTCTCGTACTTTGTCGCGAGTGCCAGAAAATCTTCGTCAGCAGTGCTGTTGTCCGGCGAAAATTCGGTTTCCTGAAACACCACGCCGCGAAGCCCGACCTGCTTCAAAGCCGCGACACCCGCGTGTCCCATTCGCCCAATATCACCAAAACACGTAACGCCCGCACGAGCACCTTCGACCGCACCGGCGACGGCTGAGGCGATGATGTCTTCGTCGGAAAGCCCGGCACGCAGGCCGTTTAGCTTGAGCAGCCACGAACGAAAATCGTGTTCGACGTCGTCGAGCTGATTACGCATTCCGGTGATCTCGAGATGCGAATGACAGTTTACAAATCCCGGCAAAATGGCGGCGAGGCCGAAATCTTCGAGTTCTGCGACAGGGAACTGAGCGGCCAACGATTCGCGAGTACCGACCGCGACTATCACCTCACCATCAATGGCAACCGCGCCGTCTTCGATCGGAG
>JANNWQ010000285.1:0-6623 GCA_031408595.1 Acidobacteriota bacterium
GAGCTATATCGAACAGGTTTGGGCACGCGAGATAATGGATTCGAGAGGGAATCCGACCATCGAGGCCGAGGTTATTCTTGAGGACGGAACGCAGGGCCGGGCGGCGGTGCCGAGCGGTGCTTCGACGGGCGAGAATGAGGCGGTTGAGCTTCGTGACGGCGATAAATCCCGATATCTCGGCAAAGGCGTCCTTACTGCCGTCGCGAATGTTAATGATGTCATCAGCCGCGAACTGGAAGGGCTCGATTGTCTCGATCAGACGCTAATCGACCAGACGATGATCGATCTCGACGGCACTGAGACGAAATCGAAGCTCGGAGCTAACGCGTTGCTTGCTGTCTCACTCGCCAACGCCCGTGCAGCCTCAGCATTTCAGGAAATGCCGCTGTATCGCTACATCGGCGGTACGAATGCAAAGACTTTGCCTGTTCCGATGATGAACATCCTCAACGGCGGTGCTCACGCGGACAACAACGTGGATTTTCAGGAATTCATGGTGGTGCCGGTCGGTGCGGAGAGTTTCACAGAGGCTCTCAGGTGCGGAGCCGAGATCTTTCATAATCTGAAAGGTGTCCTGAAATCACGCGGGTACTCGACCAGCGTCGGCGACGAAGGTGGTTTTGCTCCGAACCTGAAATCAAATGAAGAAGCGGTCGAAACCATTCTCGAAGCCATCGATAGAGCGGGCTACACGGCAGGTGACGATGTAATGATCGCCCTCGATCCGGCGTCGAGCGAGTTTTTCAAAGATGGAAAATATGTCTTCAAAAAGTCAGATAAACGCGAACTTTCCTCTGACGAAATGGCCGCTTATTGGGCCGACTGGTGTGGCAAATATCCGATTATCTCTATCGAAGACGGCATGGCCGAGAACGACTGGGCCGGTTGGGTCAATCTCAACAGCCGCGTCGGTAAAACGGTCCAGCTCGTCGGCGACGATCTGTTTGTAACCAACACAAAATTCCTGCAAAAAGGCATCGATCTGAACGCTGCAAACTCTATCCTGATCAAGGTCAACCAGATCGGAACGCTTACGGAAACGCTTGATGCAATTGAACTTGCGCGCACAAACAACATGACCGCGGTCATCTCTCACCGTTCGGGCGAGACCGAGGACAGCTTCATCGCTGACCTCGCCGTCGCCACAAACGCGGGCCAGATCAAGACCGGCAGCCTGTGCCGCTCCGACCGCATTGCCAAATACAACCAGCTTCTCCGTATCGAAGAAGACCTCGGCGACAGCGCGAAATTCCCAAGGCGGAAAGCGTTTTATCAATTGAAGTAAGCTCCCCTTTAACCAGTGGATGGAAAAGTGAAAATCGATGAATCGTTCCAGATTTTAGTGATTGGCAAACTGTCTTCTTTCTTCTTAGACAGGTGCTCAGATAAGAGCACGCTTGAAGAGGTGGTGAGCTTGGCGTTACCGGGGGCTAATTGGGTTGAAGGTCACGATCTATTTCAACGGATCCGAATAAAGACCTTAAATGTTCAAAAGACTCTCGGACGGACAATTCTCCTGAGGGCGAATCATTTTAAGACTCTTGAATGCCAGTATCTCTTCGAAGAAGTCTGTGCGAAGACTATCTACAACCATAGCGGTGGTCCCGCTCCATTCGACCGGGATTCCTCGAATTGGATAGTTCCCAACGCGCTTAGACTCGGACGACACCTTGAGATCGATGAGGATGTCATTCTCGACATCGCTAATTAGTCCGCGTTATGAGTCTGCGCGAAACACTTCTCGAAGTTCATTCAAAGGCCCAGGCTGATAAGATCGCGAGCTATGTCGGCGATGATGCTGAGAGGTTTGGTGAGTTGATGAAGCAAATGCTCGGGTCGGTGTATCGGCTCTCGCAAAGAGCCGCGTGGCCTGTGAGCTATTGCATTGAACGTAATCCCGAGCTAATAAAACCTTACTGGGCCAAGCTCGTCGACCAACTTGAACGCGAGGATGCCCACGTTGCGGTCAGACGAAATGTGGCGAGAATGCTCCAGTTTGTCGATATCCCGAAACGCTACGAGGGCCGAATTTTTGACGCTTGTTACAACCTTTTCGCGAACCCTGCGGAACCGGTTGCCGTAAGAGTATTTTCGATGACGGTTGCCGCGAAGATCGCTCAGGATGATCGCGAATTGTTGGAAGAACTCCGGCTTGTCGCGGTTCAGCATCCGGAAGCGGCAACCGCTGGTTTTCGTAGCCGCTGTCGAAGAGTCCTTGGTGTATGAAAAAGGTGATCGTCATTGGCTCGGGCGGTTCGGGCAAGTCAACTTTTGCCCGTGAGCTTGGCGAACGGACCGGCATCGAGGTCATTCATCTCGATCAAGAGTACTGGCGGCCGAATTGGGTGAAGACGCCGGCCGACGAGTGGGAAGCAAAGGTCGCGGCGATGCTCGAACGCGATTCTTGGATAATGGACGGCAACTTTGGCGGAACTCGCGAAATGCGTATGCGTTCCGCTGATACGATCATCTTTCTCGACCTCCCACGCCGCACCTGTCTCTACCGCATCCTAAAACGCACCATACGATACTACGGCCGCAGCCGTCCCGACATGACCGAGGGCTGCAACGAGAGATTCGATCTTGAATTCATACTCTGGGTGTGGAATTATCCGAATGCAACTCGCGATCGAGTCTTGTGTGCCTTGGAGGAATTTCCCGAAAAGAGGTTGATAAGGTTGCGAACGAATGCTGAAATAACCGAATATTTGCGTGGGATCAGTGTGAACGATGGAAACTGAAAGAGATGGATTTCAGATCAGTTCGGATAGATCGCGGCTCGACCTCGACGCAATCCAGGCGTTTCTTTCACAAGAAAGCTACTGGGCTCAGAACAGAACCCTCGAACAAACAAAAACGGCCATCGAAAACTCGATCTGCTTCGGTGTCTATCACGGCGAGCGGCAGATCGGGTTTGCTCGTGTCGTGAGCGATCAGGCTACGTTTGCGTATGTTGGCGATGTGTTTATCATCGACGAATTCCGTGGCCGTGGGCTGAGTAAATGGCTGATGCAGGTGATCGTCGAACATCCCGATCTGCAAGGCTTGCGGCGTTGGGTCTTGGCGACACGGGATGCTCATGGACTGTACAAGCAGTTCGAGTTCGACGAACTCCGTCACCCAACCCGCTGGATGGAGCGCACCGCACCGGACGCGTATTGAGTACCAAGAGCCTGCCTTCGAAAAAGCTATACGGGCAAAGGACGAATCGTCTATAATGAAGGGTGAAGCCTCGCTTAGCCAGTCCGCGGAATCTTATTTTCAATGGATATTCAAAACGATAAACTCAGCCGCCCGGTCGCTCTCGTCATACTCGACGGCTGGGGCTATGCTCCGCGCACCGAGGGGAACGCGATAGCGATGGCTCATACGCCGTACTACGACGAGATCTGCCGACGTTATCCAATGACGACGCTCGCCGCGGCTGGAGAGGCGGTGGGACAGAACCCGGATGATGCCGGAAGCGTCGAGGTCGGGCATCTGAACATCGGCACCGGACGCGTGGCACAGACTGAAGTTGCGAGGATCAAGAACGCGGTGTCGTCCGGCGAGTTCCTCGATAACGCAGTTCTAAAACGAGCTTTTGCCAAGGCCAAGGAGAATGGCGGTGATATCCATCTTATAGGGCTGATGAGCGACGGTGGCGTTCATTCGTCATCCGAGAATCTATTCGCTCTTGTTCGAATGGCGAAAAAGCAAGGTCTCGAACGCGTCTTTATCCACTGCATTCTCGACGGGGTGGATGTCCCGCCGCGAACGGCCGACGTATATGTAGAGGCTCTTGAGATAAAGCTTGCGGATATCGGTTTGGGTAAGATAGCGACGCTGTGCGGCCGCTTTTTTGCCATGGACGCGAATGAACGATGGGAGCGAACAGCGCGCGCCTTTACGATGCTCGTTCATGCTGAGGGCGAACGTGCCATAGACGCGGTTTCGGCGATCCGTAATTCATTCCTCCGCGGTATTTCCGATGAGTTTATCGCCCCGATCGTTATTGAGTCGGAAGCAGACACGCCGGTCGCGACCGTAAAATCCGGCGATCTCGTCGTTTTCTTTAATCATCGGGGCGACGGCATTCGCCAGCTGGTCCGCTCGCTCTGCGTGCCTGAGGGCGAGAGTGGTGCGAAACCTGACATCGACACCGTTTGCCTTACAGAATACGATAGTGCGTTCAACTTACCGACCGCTTTTCGCCAGGATCCGGAGAAAAGTACGCTCACCGATGTGCTCTCAAGACTTGAGGTCCGGAATCTCAAGATCACCGAAACTTCGAGATTTCCGCATTTGACGGCCGGATTTGACGGCGGAATGGACGAGCCTCAGCAGTATGAGGAGCAGGTTCTGATCCCGGGGACATCGGCCGGAGCCGCAGACCATGTGCCGGAATCACAGAGCTTTAAGATAGCAAACCGCCTTATGCGCGGCATGGAGTCATCGACGGGTGGTGTCTTCATCGCGAATATCCCGGCCGCCGCAATGATGGCTGAAACGGGCGATTTCGAACGCACGCGTTCGGCAATCCAGTTTATCGATACATGTATCGGTGGCATCTGTGAAAAGGCCCAACAGGTTGGCGGTATAGTCATATTGACCTCGACTCACGGAAACTGCGAGGAAATGGTTCACTTCGACAGCGGTGAACCGAGCCGCACAGCCACGGCAAATCCGGTCCCCTTTCACCTCATCGACGCCAGTAACGGTGCTGTCCGCCTCCGCTCGGACGGATCGCTGGCGGATATTGCGCCCACAATTCTCGGTATTCTCGGCATCGAAAAACCCGCTGAAATGACTGGTATCGACCTGCGTGTGTTGTAGAATAGTCGCTTGGTTCATGAACTCGAATTCAAGAATATCCTCGTAATACACTTCGGCCAGCTAGGCGATGTGGTGCTTGGCCTGCCTGCTCTTCGAGCGCTTAGGTCGCATTTTCCTACAGCAAAGATCACGACTTTGTCTGGCAGCTCAACTGTGGAGATCATTCGGCTGAGTGACGTATCAAATGAACAGATCGCCGTCGATCGCGTCAGATTACGTGATGGCAAGAAGCTGGAATCGATCTTTGAAATAATAAGACTTGTCAAGGATGTCCGTAGCCGAAAATTTGATCTTGTGGTCGATATTAATAGTTTGTATGAGACAAATTTGCTAGGTTTTCTTTCAGGAGCGAAACATCGACACTACGCTAATCGAGAAAATCGGTCGCTTGATTGGTTGGCTAATTTTCCAGTTAAGCCTCCAGTGGAAGACAAGTCGATGCATCATACCGATCGATACCTCGCCGTACTTGAGCCCATGGGGTTGAGAGGTCTCGAACGAGTCGCCACGATTACGCCACCCGCAGAGAGTGTTGAGGCTGCCCGACTCTTTTTGGCGACACATCAGATCAAGGACAGGTCGCGCATCGGTATCTTCCTCGGTGCAGGCCATCCTACGCGGCGATGGGATATCGACAAATTTGTCGAAGTGGCAAGACGGCTGTCGCAGAACCCTAGGAATCAGACACTCATTTTCCTCGGGCCGGAGGAGCGAGAAATAAGAGGCGGTTTAGGCGAAAAATTCGGTGACGCGGCGTTGGTCGTGGACGAGATGTCACTGAGCGATCTTGCTGGCATGTTATCGTGCTTAAAGGTTCTCGTCGCTGGTGACACGGGCCCGATGCACCTTGGGGCCTCGGTTGGAGCGGCCATAGTATTGCTTTCCGAGAAAGGTTCACCGTCCATCTTTCGCCCTCTGGTTACGAGGTTGAGGGTTCTCGACGATCGTCCGCTGGCCGATATTACGGTCGACCAGGTTGAGTCGGCGGTGATTGAACTACTCAAATAGGAACGATCTCATTTTCGACATCCGCTGATTTTCAGAGAGTTGACTTTTCTCTATAATGGATTTTCGTTCAAAGTAGAAAAACACAGATATGGTTGAAGAATTTGCGTTCGACAATGCCGACGAACGCCGCAAGGTCAGGCAGAATGGTACCGGTTGGATCGAAGTGATCGCTGGTTCGATGTTTTCAGGCAAGTCGGAGGAGCTGATCCGAAGGCTCAACCGCGCTCGGATCGCCAGGCAGCGGGTGCAGGTGTTTAAGCCGGGAATTGACGAGCGATATTCGGTAGAGGAGATCGCTTCGCACTCGGGGCAGAAGCATATGTCGATCCCAGTCTCATCCACGGACGAGATGATGAAACAGGTGCTCGACGATACAGAGGTCATCGGGATCGACGAGGCTCAGTTTTTTGACATGGCGATCATCGACGCCGCGAATGAACTTGCCGAATCCGGGAAACGCGTGATCATCGCCGGTCTCGACCAGGACTTCATGGGCAAGCCGTTTGAGCCGATGCCGCAGTTACTGTCGATCGCCGAGTTCATTACAAAGACCCACGCGATCTGCGTGAAGTGTGGTTCGACCGCCAACTATTCGCAGCGGACGGTCGAATCTGAAGCGCGCGTCGAGGTCGGGGCGGCTGATAAATATGAGGCGCGTTGCCGCAGATGCTTCATACCACATGCCGACGCGCCGACGCTGCATAGCGACTGAGGCCTAAGATGATGGACACATACCTGCAAAGAAATTTCCGTATTTTCGCGTTAATGCTTACGTGCATTTCGCTGACTGCCAATGCTCT
>JANNWQ010000286.1:0-1818 GCA_031408595.1 Acidobacteriota bacterium
GGCTGGGCTGCCCGATGGCGTGTTCAACGTCATTAACGGCGGCAAAGAGATCGTCGAGGGCATTTGTGCTCATCCGGATATCGAGGCCGTCAGCTTTGTGGGCTCGACGAAGGTTGCGAAGCTTGTCTATCAGAAGAGTACGCATAATCTAAAACGCTGTGTCGCGCTCGGCGGTGCTAAGAACCACCTTTTTGTATTACCGGATGCCAACCCGGCGATGACCGCGACGAATGTAACTGCCTCGATGTCAGGTTGTGCCGGTCAACGCTGTATGGCCGCTTCGGCGATGCTAGCGATCGGGAATGTCGATCCGATTATTGCGTCGATATGCGACGAAGCACGTAAGGTTGTGCCGGGTAAGAATTTAGGAGCCGTGATCTCAAAGGCCGCTAAAGATCGCATCGAAGATTACATTTCGCAGGCGGAGCAAGCCGGAGCAAAGATCCTGGTCGACGGGCGGGGAGCCGTCGTAGAAGGCAAGGAAGGCGGCACGTATGTTGGTCCAACGGTCATTGACTACGTGACGCCGGAAATGTCCGTCGCGACCGAGGAGATCTTTGGCCCGGTTATCTCGATCATGCGAACAGAGACTGTCGACGAGGCTTTGAAGATCGAGAATGCAAACCCGTATGGCAATGCGGCTTCGGTCTTTACGCAGAGCGGGGGCACAGCACGTTTCATCATGGAACACGCCTCGGCCGGTATGATCGGCGTTAACATCGGCGTACCGGTGCCGCGTGAACCATTCTCATTCGGCGGCTGGAATGATTCGCGGTTTGGTGCGAACGATATTACGGGCAAAAGCTCGATCGAATTTTGGACAAAATTGAAAAAGACGACGACCAAATGGAACCCGGAAGCAGGTGTAAACTGGATGAGCTAAGCTTTTCTCTCTGCGTTCGCTGCGATCTCTGCGTTAGAGAAATCTGAAGATCATTTAAACGCAGAGATCGCTGAGTACGCAGAGTCGGGATTAGAAAGGAGTTACTACTACATGACCTTTGCATTGAAGGTGAAAATCGCCGTAATCGGTATTTTTGTGATCTGTGCGGCGGCGGTCGTCGCCCCTTACGGCAAGACTCAAACGCAGATCGAGACCGCCGGGCAGAAATTTAAGAGCATCAAGGTGCTCAATGATATGCCTGCGGATCAGATGGGTAAGGCGATGAATATGATGTCGGCTTCGCTCGGCGTTGATTGCAAATTCTGCCATTCATCTAACGATGCAGATTATGAGAAAGAAGGGAACGAGCATAAGGACACGGCCCGGAAGATGATCAAGATGGTGTTTGATCTCAACAAGACGCAGTTCAATAATCGGCCTGAGATCAACTGCAATTCCTGCCACAACGGCCGCTCGCATCCGCAGCCGAGCTTCCCTCTGACGGCTCCGGTTCCGCAACCGCCGCGTCCGATACAGCCGGATAAACGCCTGACGGCGGACGACATTGTTGCCAAATATATTGCGGCTGTCGGCGGTGCCGCGAACCTCGCAAAGGTGACTTCGCGTCAGATCAAATCGATGCGTGTAGAGCCGGACGGCAAGACGACCGAGCCTGAAACTATTTGGCTCAAGGGCAATAAATACACGGCCGATCTGTTGTATGGAACCTACGTTGTCCGCGAGGTTTTTGACGGTACGACGGGCCGGAAGTTTGGCGGAGGCAACCCGATAGAATTGAAGCCTGACGAAATGGAACAGATTATGCGCGAAGGCGAGATGTTCTGGCCGGCCAAGTTGAAACTGACGTTCCCGAAAATGGAATTTCGCTCGATCGACCGCATTGACGGAAAGGAAGTGTATTTCATCGTCGGCAC
>JANNWQ010000287.1:0-1981 GCA_031408595.1 Acidobacteriota bacterium
GCGGCATCGGGCCTTTGTCCTTGTTGATCTCTTTGTCGTAGCTCACGGCCTGGATCTCGGCACGAATGTTGTCGAGCTCCTGCTTGTTCGAAGCGTCGGAGGCTAGGCCGTCCTTCTGCGCCTGGGTCGCGAAAGCGAGAAGCTGTTTGAGATTATCGATCTGCTGCTTCTTCATTTCCGGATCCTCTTTAAGGCGTTTGAGGATCGCGGGATTCGATTTCGACACGTCGGCGAGCAGCATTTCCAGCTCGGCCTTGCTGATCGAATTGTACGAATCAGACGTGTGTCCGCCTACTTTGTTTTTCCAAACGACAAGGCCGGCACCAACCAACAGGATCGCCACGACCAGAATTAGCCCTTTTGTTAAATTACTCAATTTCTAAGGTCCTCTCTTACTAAAACTAGATAAATTTCAAACCGCCATCATATCGCAATATCAAGGATTTCCCTAATCAAATCCGCGACCCGCCGTGAAAGGTTCTGGTACAGAGTCAGGGCATGGTTTGCACTAATTCGAGCAAAACGCCGTTAGTCGAGGCCGGATGGACGAAGGCAACAAGACAACCTTCGGCCCCGATACGGGGACTCTCATCTATCAACCGCATGCCTTTTGCTTTCATCTGTGCCAACGAAGCCTCGATATCATCGACCTCGACCGCGATGTGATGAATGCCACCCCCGCGTTTTTCGAGAAATTTCGAGATCGGGGAGTCGTCGGAGGTCGGTTCGAGTAGCTCGACGCGGCTCTCGCCGATCGGCAGCATAGCCACCCGCACCTTTTGATCTTCAACTATCTCAGTGTGAACATTCTCAAGCCCAAGAGCGTCGGACCAGAATTTCAGAGCCTCGTCGATGCCTTTTGTGGCGATGCCTAGGTGGTTTATTTTCATTGCTTTAGCAGCTCCTCGACCGCCGAATACGGATCGATCGTCTTTTCAGCGATCTTTCGGGCAAGGCCGTCCAGCTTTTCATTCGAACCATTCCGGTTCATCAGGTCGGACAAGAGGCGTTCTTGAAGCAACTCCGTCAAACGCCATTTTGCTATCGCTCTCCGGCGAACACTGCTGCCTTCACTTGTTCGCTGATAGTCATAATATGCGGAAATTGCCGCTGCGAGGTCCGTGATGCCTTTGCTCTCGGTCGCTACGGTCTGAACGATCGGTGGATTCCACATGTCGGGGCGATGGGCGAGCGATAGCAGAGCGTCGAGTTCTTTTTGGGTACGCAAGACGCCTTCGCGGTCGGCTTTGTTGATGACGAAAACATCGCCGATCTCCATTATTCCGGCCTTGATGGCCTGAATATCGTCGCCCATTCCCGGCACGAGTACGACAACGGAAACGTCCGCAGTCTTAACGATCTCGACCTCATCCTGGCCCACACCGACGGTCTCTACGATGATCTTCTGAAATCCCGCTGCATCAAGGATTGCCACCGCATCGACCGTCGCACGCGACAAGCCGCCAAGATTGCCTCGCGTCGCCATCGAGCGGATAAACACATTCTTATCCAGCCCAAGCGTCGCCATTCGAATGCGATCGCCGAGGATCGCTCCGCCTGAAAACGGACTCGACGGGTCGATACATACAATCCCGACCTTTTCCCCCTGATCTTTGTAATAGAGTGCAAGTTTGTCGACCAGCGAAGACTTTCCGGCTCCGGGCGAGCCGGTAATTCCAATTACCGTAGCCTTGCCGGTCTGCGGAAACACCGCTTTCATCAACGCCGCTGCACCGTCGCCGCCGTTCTCGACGAGCGTTATGTTGCGTGCGACGGTTCGCGGGTCGCCGGCAGATAATTTTTCCAAGTCGATCATCTATGGCGATATTATACAGTTTCGCGGCTCGCCGCTCTATTTGCGGAGGAGCTTGCTACTCCGATATGCATCCTCAAATGTCTTCGCGGCTTTGCGCCCCCCCAAAGTTGGGCGGCGGGCAGCCCCGAAAGATCGGCAGTGAGTGAGGCGATCGCCTCGCCATCG
>JANNWQ010000288.1:0-9996 GCA_031408595.1 Acidobacteriota bacterium
CATTGATTGCTATTGAGTGGCTTTGGAGCCGGTTCGGGAAAATCTACAAACACGTCTGCGACCGCCATCGAGATGGCTGCAGGGTCGCCTGTTGACAGATTTGTAAGGACGATCACTGTTAATTGGTCGTCCTCAAAGATCGTTAGATCCGACCGAAACCCGGAAAGGCTGCCTCCGTGTCCGACGACATTCTTGCCGCGAAGATTTCCAACCGCCCAGCCAAGTCCATAGGGAGCGAAATTTCCGTCCCTGAGTCTGACAGGATTCCACATCGACCGCACCGTATCTTTTTTGATCGTAACACCCGACTCCAGAGCAAGCCTCCAACTGACCATATCGGTCAGACTGGAATAAAAAGCCCCGCTCGGACGGACGGCCCTAAATGACTCCTCATTAGATAGCTTGCCACGGGATAAAGAATAGCCATTTGCGCGATTTGCGATTATCTCGGTATTTGAAGTGACCCGTGTCGCGGTCATCTTGTTCGGGCGAAACAAAACTTCATCGAGATACTGCGCCCAGGGTTTTCCGCTGACTCGCGAAATGATCTCAGCAAGCGAAAAATATCCGACATTGCAGTATTGGTATTTTTCCCCGGGTTTGAACACCAACGGCTCGGTGAAGGCACTTTTTATTACGTCGTAATCGGCCTGGATCTTAAACGCGTCAAAGGCCGGAGCCTCACGCAAAATGCCCGATGTGTGGCTCAGCAGGTGTTTGATCGTGATGTCTTTCCACGTTTCCGGTGCGTCCGGAAAGTACTTGCTCACCCGGTCGTCAAGCTTTATTTTGCCTTCCTCGACCAGCTTCATTACACCGATGGCGATCATGGGTTTACTTATCGAACCTATCTTGAATGCGGTTTCGGTCGTCACCGGAGAGTTCAACTCGACGTTGGCAAGGCCGTAGCCCTTTATCTTAATAACCTTGCCGTTCTGTATCACGGCGACAGCGACGCCCGGGATACTTTGACGCTGCATCTCGGCGGCAACGGCCTTATCGACAGCCTCATTGGCAAGCGACGGGAGAACGAGTACAAATGTCAGTACCAATACGGCTATGCCCTTGGTACGTCTCCAATCAAAGATCGATGTCATCCTTTTCCCTCCTGCTATTTCAACTTCATTTTTTTGACTTCAATGGTCTGTTTCGCTCGAAACGCCGCCAGCTTTCTTCGCAGTTCCGGACGCGAATTCGCGAGTATTGCGATAGCGAGAAGAGCCGCGTTTTTCGCCCCAGGCTGGCCGATCGCAAGCGTCCCGACGGGAATGCCCGCCGGCATCTGAACAATCGACAGCAGCGAATCAAGTCCCTCCAAAGCCTTACTCTCGACCGGCACGCCGAGCACCGGCAAGACGGTCTGCGAAGCACACATTCCCGGCAAATGGGCCGCACCACCGGCACCGGCAATGATGACCTCGATTCCGCGTTCCTCGGCCGTTTTTGCAAATTCGAACAGGAGGTCAGGCGTTCTGTGTGCTGAAACTATCTTCGTCTCATGCGGCACACCAAACTCAGTCAGCACAAGTGACGCGTGCTCCATCGTCGACC
Source organism: Acidobacteriota bacterium (assembly GCA_031408595.1). Classification (GTDB taxonomy): domain Bacteria; phylum Acidobacteriota; class Blastocatellia; order Pyrinomonadales; family Pyrinomonadaceae; genus OLB17. Next base: position 1,552 of record JANNWQ010000288.1, read on the forward strand.
AGTCCGATTTGCTGCCCATGATTATCGAAACGATCGGCTTCTTGGCCATATTATTTTGCGAGTTCGCGGCGCACGACCGATTCGAATTTTTCCCAGGCATGAATCGTGCTTCGCCAGTAAACTATTTCGCCAGTCCTGCTAATAACAATATTCTTAGGATAGCCCGTGAATCGAAACGATGACAATAATTGACCAGCGTCCGCAACGTGAAGGAAATCAAACCTTTCTTTCGCCAAATATTGCCTTAGCTCCCGCACAGGATCGGGCGTCATGGCGAGAAACACAACATCCTCGCTACTGCCGAATTTCGCCTTAAAATCATTGAGTTTGGGCTGTAAAGCCCGGCAATAGGCACAGGCGATGAACCAAAAGTTCATCACGACGACCTTCCCTTTCAGTTGGCTCAGGTCGACCGATCGACCGCCAAGCGTCGTCACCGAAAACGCCGGTGCAGCCATGCCTTCCTGTGGTATTTTCTGTAGCCAAAACTCGACCGTTCCGTCGTCGAGCGTCTTTTTGATCGTGGCGTCGGGATAACCAAAGTTGGCCATCCGGATGTCGACAAACTCATTGTTCGACACCTCTTTGCCTTCGTGATCGAAGAAGATCGTTCGCGGTATTTTCTCTGTAGTCTGGGCAATTCCGCTGACAACAAGCACAGCCAGTGCGAAGAAAAGCACAATAAATTTGAATCGATCGGGAAGCATGCTCTAAAACTAAGAAAGATGAAGAACAATTGCAAATTGCCCTTCATCTTCCTTGTTAACTCTTTATCTACTGCCCCTGACCCATACTGTAGCCAGGCTCGCCGTCAAAATTGTATAGGTGCTCGGTCTTGATAAAATCGAGTCCAGCTGAATTAAATCGTCCGAGCAGGTCAATAACCTGTTGATGTGTCACAACCGCGTCGGTTTCGTCTGCCAAAAAGCGGCAACGCCAATGGTCAACGCAGAAGGTGTCGGACATGCCGTTCGGGTAAACTTTTGTGCCGCGGTTAGAGACCATCACAAGATTGAGGCCGCCGCCGTTAAGCTTTTCGATCTCGGGGCCCAGGTCGTTTCCGGCCCCGTAGAAGCTACCGTTCCACCAGCCGATGAAAACATCAACACCGACGAGGTCCTTTTTCTGAGGTTCCCGGATCGAGTAGATCGGTTTGCGGTCAGCCACAGCGATAACTTCGGGGTTGATGTATTCGACCGCCTTGAGCGTCTCGGGCTTCTGCCCGAGCCGGTCGACCACTGCCTGAGCAAATTCCTTCGTCCCGACCTTTTCCTTCGAGACACCTTCCTTATAAATGTCGTAAGTGTGGACGCCATCTTCGACTGCTCGAAGCCACGCATTGTGGGCAAGCTCGGCGATGTCTGACTGGCCGATATGGACCATCATCATTATCGAGCCGAGGAAGAGCCCCGACGGGTTGGCAAGATTCTGTCCTGCACGACGCGGGGCCGACCCGTGGATCGCCTCGAACATCGAGATGTTCTCGCCGATGTTTGCCGAACCTGCAAGGCCGACCGATCCCGCGATCTGGGCAGCGACATCGGACAGTATATCGCCATACAGATTCTGCATTACGATAATGTCAAAATTCTCCGGCGTGTCCGCCATTTTCGCGGCTCCTATGTCGACTATCCAGTGATCAGCCTCGATCGAGGGATACTCTGCCGCGATCTCGTCAAACACTCGGTGAAATAAACCGTCGGTCTGCTTCATGATGTTGTCCTTCATGAAGGCCGTGACCTTTTTGCGTTTGTTCAATACCGCGTATTCAAAGGCATAGCGGACGATCTTTTCGCAACCGGGACGCGAGATCAGCTTCAGACAAAGCTCGACCATGTCCGTTTGGCGGTACTCGATACCCGCGTAGGTGTCCTCTTCATTTTCACGAACGATAACCACATCCATCACAGGATGTTTGGTATCGATAAACGGATGATAAGACACGCAAGGACGAATGTTAGCGTACAGACCGAGCGTCTTTCGCACCGTGACGTTTAGCGATTTGTAACCGCCGCCCTGCGGGGTCGTGATCGGAGCCTTTAAGAAAACCTTCGTCCGGCGAAGAGAATCCCAGCTTTCGGGAGCAATTCCTGCGGAATTACCAGAAAGATAAACCTTTTCGCCGATATCGATCGTTTCGAGATCGATCCGGGCACCGGCCTCTTTCAAAATATGCAAAGTCGCATCCATGATCTCCGGCCCGATGCCGTCACCATGTGCAACTGTAATAGGTACGTTAGACATAAAAGTTTCAAATTCCTTGGTTCAAAATACGACAGAACGACTAAATTAGGATTCTAGCGAAAAGGTCTGCGGCACGCAAAAGTGTTCCATGTTCGACCATCGAACTGTATCTGACTGTGCATCAAAATTCGACCCCGAGATCGCCGCCAAATTCGCCCCCATCGCCATCGCGATGCAGCAAAACGAAGCCAAGATAAATGAAGAACTAATTGGAGCTCAGGGAAAGCCCCAGGATGTCGGCGGCTACTATCATCCGGACTCGGACAAGGCTTACGCCGCTATGCGACCGTCCCCCACGTTGAATGCAATTGTGGACGGAATTTAGATTCTTAAGCCTCGTATCCGGTAGACTTATTTCTGTGCCGCACCGATTTGGACAACTCTGTCGCGATAGATCGTACCAAGTAGATTAGCCCGATCGTCCGAAATACTACGCTGGGCCAGAGCGTCGCTAAATGTCAGTGAGGTTGTGGGGCCAGCGCCGACGGATATATCAAATGTGATATCGAGCAAGCTTTTGGGAGTCTGCGATACTCCCATTGATCCCATCGAGTCGATCAGAATTCCGATTCGGCCCGGTTCGTTGATGTTCAGAGTGAGCGTCGAGCCCGCTGGTGCAAAGTCGCCGAGAATGATTCTTGGATTCGCGAGTTTTGTCTCGTCATACTCAATGGTGAACGACACGGCCACCTCGTTACCGTGAGGCGTTATTTCGACCGGAACCGCAACGGCCGAATCTTTCACTTTTGCCTCGCCAACCCGCACTTCGCGTCCAACGAAGTAGGAATAGACATCCTCAAAAAGCCCCGATATTCTTTCACGCACGAATGAAAGTGTGGTCGGGCCACCCGATTCAGTCAGGGGGTCGAGCCCCGCAACATACCTTCTACCCTGAACAACATCACTCGAGGTCATCACACCGTCACCCAACGTCGACCTCGGAGCACAATCGATCCGCTGTGCCTCATTTGTCGCCCCACTCGGAGTATCCAGTCCTGCGACAAACCTTCGAAGCTGAGTGATATCCGTCGAAAGCATACTGCCGTCCCCATTCGGACGCGGAGCAACATCACCTTCGAACCCAACCGGTGTAGGCGATGCAGTCGGCGTTGCGGTAGGCGTCGCAGTTGGTGTTGGCGTAATTGTGGGTGTCGGGGTTGGTGTTGCGGCCGGTGCCACATCGAGGACGATCACCTGATTGTTCGCAGGAGCGCAGACGTAGGCTCTGTTCGTTAGATGATTGATTGCGATGGCGCCCGCAGCAAGACCAACCGGCAGGGTTGTCACGGTGTTGTTGCTGCCGTCGAGCACCGATATGATTGAACTTCCATTGTGGTTTAAATAAACCTTGTTCGTGGTCACATTCAACGCTAAGTTATTCGGACTTGCCGCCGTGGCAATTGGTACTGTCATGTTATTTGCACCATTGATTGCAAATACGCTTCCTCCCGAAAAGCTGGATACGTATATCGTATTTGTCAGCGTATTAACCGCCATAGTGGTCGGTGTAACTCCTAGCGGTATTGATGTGGCTGTGTTTGTTTCGCCCTCGATCACGGTTATGTCGGTACCTCCGGCATTCAACGCATAAATCTTATTTGTGATGTGATTAACGGCTACGGCCTGCACATTCGTCCCTGCCGCCACGATCGTGGTCGCGTTTGTTGCACCGTCGATCACAACCACTGAGTTCGTTCCGCGGGCTCCGACATAAATCTTGTTTGTCGTCTCGTTTACCGCAACGGACGAGATTGTACGGCCGATGGTGATGGTCGAGCGCGAATTGGTAGCTCCATCAATTATGGTTACATCCCCCGGAGTGTTGAAGTTGGCATTTGCAACGTATATCTTATTGGTCACCGAATTGACACCGATCCCTGCCGGTTGAATGCCAACCGAAACGGTAGCGGTGGTATTTGTCGAGCCGTCAATAACGGTAACAGTATTGCTGTCCTGATTCACGACGTAGATTTTATTCGTACTTGGATTTACAGCGATTCGTGACGGCGTATCGCCTACGGGGACGGTGGCAGTAGAATTATCGGCGCCGTTGATTACGGTTACGTTCGCGCTATTGCGGTTCGCGACGTAGATTTTGTTTGTAACCTGGTTGATTGCAACAAAACCTGGTAGCGTCCCCGCGGGAACCGTGGCGATGACAGAATCAGCAATTACATAATCAGGGTGAGCCGCTACACCAAATATTAGGCCAGCAGCTAGAATCAATGGAAGCGTTTTATTCATATCTCCGCCGTGAGAGTGAGACCGTCATCGATCTGAACCTTGTTGAAGGGCCGTCGGCCCGAGCGTACGCCTATGCGAGCGCGATCAATTCCTGTGGACACGTTATGGGTAAAGCCTAGCACTTGTAAGTGAGATCTGGAATCGACCTAGGGTATAACCGTCAACCACTTCAGGTGCATTATTTGGCTTGTATATAACTACGCCGCACGACCCATTGATACCGCATTTGGGGTCTATTGTTGCCGGGATGTCTTCCACCGATAAGGTCCATGTACTAACAGTCGCGTGATAAACTTTTATATAACTCGTTCCGACAGCGAGAGTGCCGCCGTCGTACGGTGAATTCTGAAAGCGAAGACTGTGCCCTGCGGTAAGCTGAAATCCGACGTTTCGTCGAACGTAATAGCCGCCCGAGTCCAGTCCGCACCCACCGTAATTGTCTGCTGAGGTTGTATTTGGGGTATTCAAAATGATACTTCCGTCCAAGGTTCGACCCCCACAGAAGGCCGCAAACCGCTCGGAGTTCTCAGTCACGGGAACATTTGCCACCCGGTCGAAATTAAGGAATGAAGAACTAGCTGTACCTCCAGACAGGAGAACCTTTACAGTTCGGTTCGACGATGCCAGGTTCATGGTAAAGTCATTTGAACCATTGCAAGTTTGAAACAAAACCTCGGTAGTAGTGCCGCGGGTCTTTAGGTTGGTGTAAGGACCCATCCCATCTGAGGTTATCGAAAAAGGCGGTTGACCGGTAACTCCGGCAAAAGTCGCAATGATCGTCGAGTCATTAGTACATTTCTGTCCAAGCGCGCTATCGGATAATCCGATGCAAAATACAAAAAAGGTAAGGATCAGTGTTAGTTTGTTCATAGGGTCTCCACGGGCTCTCTAGCTTCTTAACGGGTGTTATTATTCTTGGGCAATGCCTATAAAGACGTTGATTTAACCTCTATATTGTTTTTGTGGAAAAAACTCTCTAACATTTGTGAAAAAGGGTTATAATGCGCACTCAAATCAGACAAGGATATTCGCGGCGAGGGTTTGACGTTATCTTGCAACGTCGAAACAGGTGGAGGATCGGGATCCCATGACGTATTTAAGGTTCGTGTTTCTTGCAATCACCGGCTTGGCTATCGTGGCATTTTCAGGCTGGGTTTCCGCTGCCCAAACGGTGACAAATAATTTACCAATCGGCGCGGACGCGTCCCTCGAAAAAACGCTCGCTCGGCGTCTGATAGCGGCGAAAACTGACGAGGAGCGTACGCTTTTGCTTCAAAAAGAGCCGACAGCGGATCAAAATACAGTTGCAAACGCGATCCTTGAAGAGGCTGAAAGGCCCAGCAAGACCGTTTCGCGAGGGGAAATTGAGCGAATAGCCCGTATCGGGCTGCATTTCGCAGAGTTGGTAGGCAATAAGCGAGAGATCGGACGAGCGTGGTACGCGATCGGTAATGCACAAACCGAATTTGCGGATGAATTCGATCCCGTCAAGTTCGAATCGTACAAGAAAGGCCTGGCCGCCGCTAATGAAGCTTCGGCGGATGATCTGGCTGTAAAGATCGTAATCCGCCTCGGGCAGATGCAGCAGTCAATGGAGAAAGAGATCGAGTGGTATAAGACAGGGTTAGCAAATGCAGAAAGATACCCTGACAGGAAGGTTCTTTCTAACCTGATCGGACGTATCGCTAACGCCTACGCTCGAAAAGGCGAATACGCAACTGCCCGTCAATACCATTCTCAGTCACTCGAGATCAAAACTGCGATGAATGACCGCCTCGGCATTGCCAGTACGATCAGCAATCTCGGAATCATTTATGGGATGCAGGGTGATATGGTGTCGGCTCTTCAGAATTTTCAAGAGAGCTTTTCGATACTGGAATCACTAAATGAAAGCGACACACCGGGCCTGCTTCCGAGAAAGGTCAATGATCTGCGCAATCTCGGGATCATTTACGGGGCGATGGGTGACGATTCCCGGGCGATGGCGTATTACTACAGGAGCCTCAAGATAAGCGAGGACTCAAAGAATAAGCTCGGGATATTTGGGGCGTTATTCCAGATCGCAACCGTTTACAACGGCCGCGGCGAATACGAGCTTGCCCGGCAGTCACTTCGACGTGCAGACGGAGTGTCGGATGACGATCAGCTGTCGGTGGAAGTGATCGGCATACTCGCCAATTCTTATGTCGGCGAGGGACGTTACGAAAAGGCACTTAACGCGCGTTTGAGACAGCTTGCAGAAGTAGAGAAACAAGGCGGCAAGAACGACATCTCGGAAACTCACTGGCAGATCGGTAGTATTTATCTATTGATGCAAGACACCGAAAGGGCGGAGACACATCTGAGTCGGGCGTTAGCGTTGGCCCTCGAAATAGATAATCAACAATCGATCTTTCGAGCATTGGTTGGGTTGTCGAGATCCAGACTTATGGCGAAGAATTTTGCCGGTGCGTTGGATTTTGCCGAGCAGGCGAAAAGCCAGCTTAAGAAATTGAGCGGCGTCCAGGAGAGTTGGGAGATCTACGCAACTATTGGAACAGCGAATGCAGCATCCGGAAAGCCGGCGGCCGCGAGATCAAATTTTGAAAAGGCCGTAGCGATAGTGGAGGATCTGCGTCGACAAACGTCCGGAAACTCGGCGGATACGGTTGGGCTCTTGAGCCGAAACGTGACTCCATTTCACTTGATGATCGAATCAACGCTGAGTACAAATTCCATCCACGACGGTTTTCTATTCGCGGAACGGGCGAAGGCCCGAACGCTGCTGGATTCGCTTGGTCAGGGCAAACTCAATGTTACGAGAGCGATGTCGGCCGACGAAAAGAAGACGGAACAAAATCTAAAGAATGAACTTGTTTCACTAAACGCTCAGATCACCGCTGAAAAAGATTCAAAAGAACGATCGCCCAACGGACTGGGTGGGCTTGAAAAACAGCTTGAAGATAAGCGCATCGAATTTGGCGTTTATCAAAACCAGATTTATACAAAACACCCGGAACTTAAGGTTCAACGCGGTGAGATGAAGCCGATCTCGGTTGAGGAGACGGCGGGGTTGTTGGCGGATGAGAGGGCGGCGGTGGCGGAGTTTGTGGTTGCGGAGGACAGAACGTTTTTGTTTGTGATCACGAAGGACGCGGCGAAAAAGGTGTCGCTGAAGGCGTTTACGGTCGATATTAAAGACAAGGAGTTGGGCAAACGGGTCGAGGGTTACCGGACGAAGCTGGCGAGTGGGGATCTGGGGTTTCAGACGGCGTCGCGGGAGCTTTATGATCTGCTGCTCAAGCCGGCGGCGGCGGAATTGGCGGGGAAGACTAATTTGATCATTGTGCCGGATGGACCGCTTTGGGACTTGCCGTTTCAAGCCCTTCAGGATGGTAAGGGTCGATATCTGGTTGAAAATACTTCGATTTCTTATGCTCCTTCGTTGACGGCGCTCAAGGAAATGTCGAAGAAAGCTAAGACTCGGCCGCGAAGCGAGGACCTTGAACTGCTCGCTTTTGGTAATCCGATCGTTGGAAAGGAAACATCCGAGCGGGTGAAGCGTGTCTTTATGAGCGAAAAGCTCGAGCCGCTGCCGGAATCGGAGCGGTTGGTTAACGAGCTTGGGAAGATGTATGGTGCCAAACGCAGTAAGGTCTACGTCGGCAGGCAGGCACGTGAGGAAACCGCCAAGATGGAATCTCCCAAATACCGGATCGTGCAGTTTGCGACGCATGGTATTTTGAACAACGTGTCGCCGATGTATTCGCACCTCGTGTTGGCACAAAATGAGAAAAATCCAAACGAAGACGGTTTGCTCGAAGCCTGGGAGATGAAAGACCTGGACCTGAAAGCCGATATGGTCATCCTCTCGGCGTGCGAAACGGCCCGTGGGAAGATAAGCAACGGCGAAGGTGTGATCGGTATGTCGTGGGCGATGTTTATCGCCGGAACGCCGACGACGGTCGCGAGTCAGTG
>JANNWQ010000289.1:0-2552 GCA_031408595.1 Acidobacteriota bacterium
GACGGAGAATTAGCTTTCTGATGTTAGTATATGTTAATTATGACCGAAGAATCCGCCAATATTATCGATATCGCAAAGTCATTGCCTGTCGAGATGAGAATCGAAATAGTTGAAGGCCTCTTGGAAAGTCTTAATCCATCAATTAAATCGGTGGATGATCTGTGGCTCCCGATCATTAGGCGTCGAATTGAGGATGTCGAAACCGGCAAAGTCAAACCGATTCCCGGTGACGTTGTTAGGGCAAAAGTCAGAGCCCTCTTCGACAAATGATCTACTCGCTCCAACCAGAAGCGGAAGAGGAATTCTTCGAAGCTATCGCCTTCTACGAATCAAGAGGCGAGGGCCTAGGCTTGGAGTTTTCGCGTGAGATCTTTGCGGCGATAGATCGAATAACAGAGTTTCCTCAGTCGTGGCCTGTTTTCGAGGGGGACGTTCGACGATGTCTCGCCAATCGTTTCCCGTATGGCCTTGTCTATAAAGTAATTGATGACAAGGTCCTGATCGTCGCAGTAATGCATCTCAGCCGTGATCCGGAATATTGGCAGTATCGAACTAATTGACGGACAGCTTCTACACTTTCTCCATCAACGCCTCATACTCACCGGTCTCGACATATTCCAGCACCTCGGCGACACGCCAGATCGGGAATGGGTGTGAGAGGCCAGAGTTCATAACGTCGGCCCAGAAGCGGTCGAGGCGGCTTTCGTCGTAGTTCTTTTTGAACTCGCGTCCCTGCTCGAGGAAAAGGTCGTAATCGATCTTTGAGGCGAATGTACCGCCGGCTAGCTTCATCATCGTGCGGCCGATGACGTGCGGGTCTTGCATAACGAGCAACGCGGCTCGGTCGCAGGATAGTTCGGCACGTCTTGCCCACGATAGCAAAGCACTTGCGAGCCCCATCGAGACTATCAGCTTGATGATCTCCGAACCCGGGATCAGCCGTGCGATCGAAACGTTTATCAATGCCTCGATCAGCCGAGCAGCCGTTAAATAGAGCACGTGTTCTGCGTGAATGTGACCGACCTCGTGTGCCAGAACAGCAAGGGTTTCTTCGTCGTTCAATCTCTCAATAAGAGCCGAGTGCAATACGATGATCGGCTTTTCGACACCACCGGTGAAGGCGTTTACGATCGGATTCTGTTGAACGTACAGATCTGGTTTTTCGACGCCGAGAGTGTTGCAGGCGATCTCAAGTTTTGCGTAAAGGTCGGGGCACTGATTCGGAGTGACCTTGACCGCACTTGCCATGAACATCACGCGGATCGCCGATTCGCCCGTCCATTCGAGTAATTTCTTTAACGCACTATCGACGCCGGGAATTGCCTTGACCGCCGCCAACGCTTTTTTGTCGAGCGGGTGAACGTAATCGTTCTTATGCAGATTCGCAAACTTCTTACGCGGTTCGTTCGACAAAGGCAGTTTGCAGCGACCGCAGTTAGCTTCGCCGTTCACATAATCGGGTTTGACCGAATTCTTCTGTTCACAAAAGCGGCAAGTGACCGAATGACCTTTCATTGGTGTCGAGGGCTCGTCAGAGTCAGGGCGTTTTCTTGGCATAAGATGATTTTAGTGATTGGCGTTAGCTTTAGCTAGTGGAAAATTGGCAATTAATTGTTCCCCGGGCTTTAGCCTACACGGAGTGCAAAAAGTAGTACGAGAATAGCCGAGGTTTGTTCGGCTAAAGCCAAGAAATTAGGAGCCAAATTTGGCCACCAGCTGAAGCTGGCGGCAATTCATATTGCCCTTCCGCAAATTCATATTTTCAGATGAACAACCGTCTCCACATGGTGCGTTTGCGGAAATAGATCGAGTGCGGTGATCGATTCGATTCGATATCCTCCATCGAGCAATATTCTAAGATCGCGTGCGAGGATTGACGGTTCGCAGGAAACGTATGAGACGTGCGGCGTCTTCATTGCGGCGAGCATTGGGATCGTTTCTTTCTCTGTACCTGATCGTGGCGGATCGAGCAATACGAAGTCGGATCTTTTCTTTCGATTGTTATAAAGAAACCCTTCGACGCCTTTGTTTGCGAATTCCAGATTGGTCAGTTTCGCTCTAAAGGCATTCTTTTCGGCAAGAGCTATTGATACCGAATTGCCTTCAACACCAGTTACTGTTTTAAATCTCCGAGCCATTGGTAGCGAGAACAATCCAACTCCGGCGTACAGATCCAGAGCGTTGTCGCCTGTCGCATCGCCTATCGCGGTTTCGATCAGCTTGCCTGTGAGCGAACGATTTGCCTGAAAGAATGTTGCCGCGGTGTACGAATATTGCTCGCCATTGATCTCAATGTCGATCTCAGCCGCCGGATCTCCGAGTGCCATCGAGTGCGTCGAGACGCGTCCGCCTTCGCCACTGACGGCTTCGATCTCGGCGGCATCTTCCCAGAAACGCTCCCAGGCAATGTCATTCCGGAGATGTTCGAGCGTCGACTGCATTCCGGGTGTCAGGATCGGACATTCGGCGATATCAACGATTGAATTTGAATCGCGTCGAAAATACCCAATCTGTTTGGTCTTAACATCGATGTGCCAGCGGGCTCTCGAACG
>JANNWQ010000290.1:0-2859 GCA_031408595.1 Acidobacteriota bacterium
GTCGCATGTAGCGATTGCTGGGCAGCGACAACAATATTTTCAGGTGACGAAATGCTCTGCACCAAATGCGGAGCATTTTTCGGTTCCAAAGCCGCTTCCGTTGAGGTTCGCTGTCACCAATGTGACGAACATCATTACGAATCCGCCTCGGCACTAGGCATTTACGAAAAAGCTCTAGCCGTTTCAATTCTCCGGCTGAAGAACGAGCCACTAATCCCCAAACGTCTCATCGAATCGCTCCGCCAAGTGATTCGCCGCGTTGCCCCCACCGACATAGATCTCATCGTGCCGATACCATTATCTAAACAGCGAATCATCGAACGCGGCTTTAACCAGGCTGGGGTCATTGCAAAGAGTCTCGCAAAGTTCACGGGCATTCCCGTCGATTCAAACAGTCTCGTTCGAACAACACACACACCTATACACCGCGTTGGAATGGACAAGCGGGCACGCGAACTAACAGTTATCGACGCTTTTAAAGTAGCTCGGCCAAACTTCGTCAAAGGCTCCAGCATTCTTTTGGTAGACGATGTTTTTACTTCAGGATCGACCGCGTCAAACTGTGCCAAGGCACTAAAAAAGGCCGGGGCGGAGCGTATAAAAGTACTAACGCTCGCCCGGGCCGTAATGAAATAGAATCGGGACAACTCTCGCTGCCCCGCATTAAGTAGTTAACGAATGATCGAAACCTTTCCGCCGACATATCGCGTCGAAAGCAACTCGCCAAACGCATCCGAAGTTCCCTTAGCGGCCAGTGAACCGGTCAGGGCAAGATGAGTATCACCTGCCAATTTTCCGCTCACGTCAAACCGAACGTAGACGATCTGAACGGGAGCAGATGAGTAATTGATTGGCTCGCCGAGATCAACCAAAATGCCGACACGGCCCTTCTCAGCCTCATTTGAGTTCACCGTCAATGTCGCGAATCCAAATGCAGGGCCGAGTGTGACGACCGGATTTGAGAGCACAGACGCGTCATATTCGAGCGTAAAACCAGTGGCAGTCTCGCCGCCCTGCGAAAGGAGTTCGATCGGCACCATGATCGACAGGCCCTTACTCTCGGCCGATCCGATCCTGATCTCACGTCCAAAGAAGTACGCGTAAATATCATCGAAAAAGGACGAAGCACTTTCGCCAGAGGGCGACACTGGCGGGCCATCGGCTCCCGTCAATGGATCGAGACCCGCCGCATATCGACGTCCCTGAACGACATCGCCAGAATTGATAAACCCGTCGCCGCCGCCTGTCCGCGGGGCACAATCAGCCCGCTGACCTTCGTTTGTTGCACCGTTGACCGTATCAAGCCCCGTCACAAACCGCCGCAACTGCGTCACGTCTGTTGCAAGAACAGTTCCATCGCCATCCGGCCGGGGAGCAACGTCGCCCTCGAAACCAGCCGGAGTAGGCGTAGGCGTACCTGTCGGCGTGGCAGTGGGCGTATTCGTTGGCGTGGCCGTTGGAGTATTCGTTGGTGTCGCCGTCGGTGTATTGGTTGGCGTAGCCGTCGGTGTCGCGGTCGGCGTGTTTGTCGGCGTCGCGGTTGGAGTCGGAGTGCCTGCCGCGACTAGTCGTTCTACGGTTCCACCGAGGCCGACGACGTATATCTCACCAGCTTCGTCCTCGCCAAAACTCGAAATATTGCGTGGTGAGTCTAAAAGTAACTGTTGGGGCGGAGCTCCGGTCCAGAGGAGAATTTCACCGGTACAGTAATCCGCATACACGTATGAACCGACCGGCAGAGCGTTCTGGATGCCCCGGTAAACATAGCCGCCGGTAATAGCGCATCGAGCGCCCACGATGCTGTATTCGAGCACAGGGGGAACATAATTCACAGGGGGCACGCACGGATCGAGACCGGTGCAGCTCGTGCCCTCATATATACGCCAACCGTAATTGCCGCCATTGACGATAATATCGACCTCTTCCCAGGCGTTTTGGCCAACATCACCGAGCCAGAGCTGGTTCGTGCCGCCGCGGTCGAACGAAAACCTGTACGGGTTACGCATACCGACCGAATAAATTTCATCGGCACCCGGTGTAGCACCGGCAAATGGGTTTGTTGGAGGTATGTTATACGCAGGCACCTGTCCTACGAGAGTGTTGATGTCGATTCGGATCACCTTTCCGAGCAGCGAATTAATATTCTGTGCATTGTTCAGTGGATCATTTCCCGAGCCGCCGTCTCCCGGACCAGCGTAAAGGAATCCGTCCGGCCCGAATTCAATGTGCCCGCCGTTATGGTTCGATGCGAGCGTGTGCGGGATCGTAATGATCGTTCGGATCGCGGTTGGATTGGCGACATTCGGCGTGCCCGCTGGGGTTTCGTATTCCGCGATCTCGATAGCCCCGTCAATCTGACGCGTGTAGTAGACGAAGAATCTGCGGTTTGTCGAGTACTGCGGGTGAAATGCCAGGCCGAGCAAGCCCCGTTCGCTGCCGCTGCTGCTAACGACGCCCGAAATATTAAGAAAATCAGTAAAGGTCGTCTGCCCAGGCTGAACCACGCGAATGATACCGCGCTGTTGGACGACAAACATCCTGTTCGTCCCATCTTTGGCATTTGTGATATGAACCGGAGACGATAGCCCCGTCAAATACGGCTGCAAGACGATAGCTTGCCCGACACCAGCCGATACAAACAGCAGCATTGATACTGCCAGGCCGGCAAAAACTACAAATTTTCTCATCATTTCCTCTTAGATCGTTTCACGATACGAAAGATCGGCTAAAAAAGCGGCATTTACACGAAATGCAGTTAACAAGTTTAAAACTCTTATCTAAATTGTACCTTGCCATCAATATACTACGCAACCGTTTTCATAATCTGTATCGAACCTTACCTTTCTTCAAAATATCGTC
>JANNWQ010000291.1:0-6129 GCA_031408595.1 Acidobacteriota bacterium
CTTGGCGATATGACCGTAACGGTTAAAGGCGAGATCAGGGTGAAGGGCGAGCAAAGTTTACGTATCGAACGGCGGTTTGCCGGAACACAGGCCTCGGCGATGGCCGGGGCATCGATCGCCGCGCCGATGGCAGCTATCATGAGGGCAAACTTTACGGGGGCTGATATCACCAACATCACCCTTGACCTAACCGCCACCGATGGCAGCAAAACTGCGGTCGTTGATCAGGTAGCTGTCGATCGCTCACGGGCTCGGCCCGGCGAGACTATCGAATTAGCCGTGACCCAGCGAACTGAAAGCGGAACCTTATTCACCCAAAAGGTACCGTTTACGGTCCCGTCAGATACGGCAGATGGCTCGCTCACGGTCGTCGTCGGCGACGGTAATGCCGTTTCGCAGAATGCGGCGATCACACAGTTTACGCCTCGCTCCGCTGCGGAACTCATCTCCACCTTGAATCGCCTGAAACGTCCCGATAGACTCTACGCCGTTATCACGCGAACCAGCACCGGCGCGGTGATCGGTTCGCTCGAAATGCCAAATCTGCCGCCGTCCATGCTAGCGACCCTGCATAATGACCGCACCGTCGGCGGCTCGAAAGCTACCGTCAACACCGTCATTGCGGACATTGAGATACCGATGACCGGGTTCATCGTCACTGGCTCGCAGACCATTACTCTTGAAATAGTCAAATAAAATGGGCGGCCCGAGAGCCGCCCGGTCTGCCTAGATCAAACTCAAACTAAAATTCGAACTTGATCCCTAGTTGGAACTGGCGTTCTGTCAGGAATCGATTTGGCTGGCCGAATGCAAGTGCTCCGTTTGCATTCGAGCGAGTCAGCGTTCCGAGCTGCGTCGTGTTGTTAAATGTTGAGCTGTAAAACTGATTGTTCTGGCCCGAGACATTTGACCGGTTGAAAATATTAAAGCCCTCGCCGAGGAGCGTTAGCCTATACCTCTCGCCAAACGGAAAGATCCGCGTCAATCTCATATCGACCTGAAGCGTATTTGGCGTCGAGAATTGGTTGCGCGACGTGCCCGCTACGCGGTCGTTGGCCGAGTTGTCGTCATTATTCGGGTTTCCGGTGACCGCTGCCGAATAGGCAAAGCCCGATTGGGCCTGAATGATCCCGGAGAAAACCCAATTACTAAGGAGTGTCCGAGCCGCTCCGCTGTCGCTACTAAACGCACCAACATCGTAAACCGGGCTCAGCACAAAACGGTGTCGCAGATCGAGATCTGAGCGTCCGTAGTCTGCAGACGGATCGAAGTTGTTTTGGAAGATCTTCGAATCGTCCACACCGGCGACAACGATCGTTTGGTCGGGTTTGTTGTCGTTCGCTTTTGACACAGTATAGGCTGCGATGAAACCAAATTTATTGGACAGCCGACGACGAGCTTCGATCGAAAACCCGTTGTATTCCGACTTGCCGCTGCTCTGAAACAGGCTGATCCGGTTGAATGCGGTCAGCGGTCGTGCGTTGGTACCGGCAATGTTGAACCGCGGAAATATCAGCGTCGCCCCTCCCGCTTCTGAGAACGTTCGGTCAACCGGTGCCACAAAATTCGCGTCGCGCGTGTGCGTAAGATCTTCTCCCCTGTAATAAGAATAGGCGAACGACATCGTCAAATTCGACAATACTTCTCGCTCAAATGATAGGCGAGCCTGATGAACGACGGGCTGTTTATAGTTCCTGTCAAATGAATACAGATTGATCGGTGCAAGGCCCGTTGCAGGAACTGCACTGAGAACGTTCGGATACGTCGGGCAGACAAACGTCAGAGAACAGTTTAGGCTGATTCCGATCACCTGCACACCATTCTGCGAATGTGCAGTTCCCGTAATAATGGAAGGCGTGCGGGCGTAGAACATGCCATATCCACCCCGAATAACGGACCTGTCGTCGATAGCGTAGCTAAGGCCGAAGCGGGGTGCGACATTATTCTTGTCGCTCGGACGGAATCCTGTGTCGTAACCTGCCGCTACCAGGGCTGCATTCGGGTTGCTGACGGGCGGCTGGGCAATATCCTGGTAGTCGTATCGAAGACCGAAATTCAACGTGAGTTTCCGATTCGCTCTCCAATCGTCCTGAACAAAGAATCCATACTCATTGCTGTCTGGATGAGTCGTTGCCCCGCTAGTACCGGCACCGGCAAAATTCTGCCTGTACAAAGTTGGAAAAACGCCGGGAACGCCGGCAAGATAGTCTGATAAATGAAGGTAACCGTTTGAACGAAATCCACCAGAAAACGTACCGGTAAAGCTATAGGTACCGCTGAAAATACCGGGAAAGAAGTTGAAAATACGGTCAAAGAGAAGATCTGCACCGTACTTGATCGAATGAGCACCAGCGATAAACGTCTGACTGTTAACAAACTGATACCGCTTGATCGTCGTCTCACGCGGGCTGAAGTTATTTCGGCCAATGGCGAATGAGCCGCCCGGCACACTAACTGTCAGTTCCGGCGATGCAGAATTTGCTTCACCCGGCTCCTTATCCTGTGAGAATTGGAAGCGAAATTCATTAAACCAATTCGACGAGATCGTCGATGTCCACGAACTCGTCAACGTCGTCGTACGAACAGTGCTGTTTCCCGAATGCTCCTCAGCGCTCAACGGGCCGGAGTTTTCATTGTTCTTACCGGTAAAGAATTGCTGATTAAACCGGAAAGAAAGTTGATTCCTGTCATTGACGGTAAAGTCAGTCTTGAACAGAAAGACGTCCTGCTTACGGTCGAAATTGTACAATGCCGTTCGTGGCCCCAGCAGAGCCTGAACATTGGCAGGTGCGCTGGCGAGTGATGGCAGATCGATCGGATTGGGCAGATTTGAACGCTGGCCGTCGTAGGCGAAGAAGAAAAACGCCTTGTCGGTGCGAAACGGGCCGCCGAATGTGAAGCCAAACTGATTGGTTTGCGATTTAGGACGCCGGTTGAGCCGGCCTGCCCGCGATTGATTTGCTTTTAATGTTGGAGTGTTCGCGTTGAGTGCTTCGTCTCGAAAATATTCGAATGCACTTCCTCTGAATTTATTGGTTCCAGATTTGGTTACGACGTTGATTATAGCTCCGCCAGCACGTCCGAACTCTGCCGAAAAACCGTTCTGGTTTATCTGAAATTCTTTCACCGTCTCGATCGAAAATTGAAACGGGGCACGTCCGGTTCCCGTGCGACCGAGTGTCTGGCCAAAGAACGTGTTGTCGTTGCTCGTGCCGTCTATCTGTAGGCTGTTGAGAGTTCCCTTTTGACCGCCGACGGAAAGGTCGCCCGTTCGATTAGGGTCGCGTATCACGCCGGGAGTCAGGGTCGCAAAATCGAGAAAGTTACGGCCGTTAACGGGTAAATTCTCGATCGCCTTTTGTCCGACCGTAGTAGCGATAGATGTACGACCGGTCTCGACATTTTGCCCTTCGGCGGTGACATCGACGACGGTTACGCTGCCGCCCGCCTTGAGCCCGATCTCGAGTGGTGTTCGGGCTCCGACCGTAACCGCGACATTATTATAGGTCACTGCCGCAAAGCCCTTTGCAGCTGCAACTTCGACCTTATAATTGCCCGGCGGCAGAAGGACAAACAGATAGTTGCCGTCGGAATCGGTCATGGCGGTTTTTCCATAACCTGTGTCCTGATTGGTCGCGGAAATTGCGATGCCGGGCACGATCGCCCCATTCTGATCCACAACTCGGCCCTCGATGTTGCCGGTCGTTGACTGCGACTGCGCCACGACGAATGTCGAAGCAAACATGATAACTGCCACTAAATTCAATAACTTACGCATATTAGCACTCCGTTACAAAAGGGTTTGACAAAGTAGAGATCTCGGTTCGCTTAGCCCGGAAACAAACGTGAAAAGATTGCAATAAATATATTCCAGTTTGTCGCCCGTCGCAAGAATCGGTGTTACGATTTTGTTAACTTACCGTTACGAATTCTCACCTTCTACCCAATGCTCACCGTCCGCATAGATCTCCTTTTTCCAAATAGGAACGGTGCGTTTTAGTTCTCGTATGAGGCATTCGCAGGCGGCGAAAGCAGCTTTGCGATGCGGGGCGGCAACCGAAATCACCACGCTGGTTTCGCCGATCTCGAGCTTTCCCGTTCGGTGAACGATACCAACATTCGATATCTCAAACTTTCCTTTGACCCGCTCGATCAGCTTTTCCATCTCTTTCAATGCCATCGTATCGTAAGCTTCGTACTCGAGATACAATGTTTCGCGGACCGCTCCCGTTTCTTTGTCTTTGGTGAATTTCCGAGCGTATCCGTCGAGCGTCACGGTCGCACCGCACTCAGGCGGAACGATCCGGCGTGCGACGCTCGATATATCGATCGACTCTGTGGTGAGTTCTGCAAAGTCCATAATTAGCCCTTCAGCGAAGATCCGTCAGCCTTTGCTGGCGAAAATGGTTCGATCAGTTGCCCAAAATAGCCTTTCGATGATGTTGCCGTCCCGATCACGCCATAGGATGTCGGCCACACGCCTTTCGGGAGGAAATATGTGCCGAACAACCTATCCAGAAAAGGCAAGTGAACCGCAAAGTTTTTATCAAGATGATCGGATTCCGCACAGTGATGCCAGTGATGAAACTGTGGTGTCGCCATTAGCCAACGCAACGGGCCAAACTCAAATCGCAGATTCGAGTGAATGAACGTCGCTAGAATGCTGACAAATATTATATATACGAAGATCGGAGACTCGGCAAAACCTAAGAGATATATTGGGATGTATGAGATTCCGCGTGTCACGGCAATATCGACGAGGTGCAGCCGAGAACCTGCGAGCCAGTCCATCGATTCGGCCGAGTGGTGAACAGCATGAAACCGCCAAAGCATCGGGACTGAATGAAATGCACGGTGAACCCAATACTGCGTCAGATCGGCAACCACAAGGACGCCTATGAATTGAACAACGGATGGAAGACTCGCAACCCAGCTCTGTATCTGAGCATTGACCGCCCACGAAAAGAAGATCATCGCCGGCTTGAGCGTCAGGATAGAGATCAGCTGGATCAACACTGCTCCAACGAAAAAGTAGGTCAGGTCGGTCCGCCAGCTTGGTCGCAGTATCGGCTGTTCGGTCCTCTTTGGGAACCATTGCTCTAGCGGAATGAACAACGCCGAGAAAAAGATCAAATTCAGTAGGAACCAATCCAATCCGAGAAACGGCCCGTTCGTCATCTCGCCGTCGATCGGCACCTGCGAACCGCCCATGAGAGCAGCAATAAGAGTCAGCGAGATCCCTACTAACCCCGCTGCCTTGGTCTCACGCAATATTAAGCTGACTACGCCGAGAACAAACGAACTGACAAGAATAAGGTGAAGCAGCGCCCGGATGTACGGCACCGGATAAACTTCGCGCAACCCGGGCATTGTCAGTATCCACGGGAAGTGAAAGCAAAGCACCGCCCCGACACCGATCGCTCCCAAGGTGACTGAGAGCGTACCGCTAATCCAGCCATGGCCAAAGTTCTTTGGCTGTTCGGTCATTTCAGTCTCCTGAAATTCATTGATCACCGCAGCCCCCACCGTTTTTCATTGATGCGTCGTCGAAATCTGGCGTATCGGTTCCTTTTGTACACTGCCGAATTACCGCTAGAATTGAAGTTGTTTTCTACAATGGTGAACATCCAGTCACTTATTGTCCACGGCGGCAACGAATCGGCTAGCCTGCTGTTCCACGAGGTGAGGAGCTTGCCGCGTAGAATCTGGTCAAACCCGACTCCGCAAAGAAAGGTACGTGGTTGATAGTTTGTGATCTCAAGGCCGTTGCCCCCGATCAAGCGGCATATTTCACCGTACGAGAAGAAATTGATGTGCGGACTGATCGCAAGGGAACATTTGCCGTCAGATGGAACACTGTTCTCTGCGGAAGATTCGCTCTTGGTAAAGCTGCGATATATTGCGGCCGCATCGATTCCGATCCGAAATAACATCGCCTCGAAAAATGAAGTCACCTCAAACGGGCCGTAGCCATTTGGCAATGTCAGTATCATCCGTCCGCCGGCCTCAAGTTTATCTCGCAGCTTTACCAAGAGCGAATCTTCCGCAGAGAACAGTGTTCCATCTGACGGCAAATGTTCCCTTGCGATCAGTCCGCACATCAATTTCTTCTCGTACGGTGAAATATGC
>JANNWQ010000292.1:0-1544 GCA_031408595.1 Acidobacteriota bacterium
ATCCCGCATCACGAATGGCCATTTGGCTATTTGGATCATCTTGCAGCCATTTCTCACATATAGCTATCGCCTCATCGTACCTGCGCATTTCGGTGAGGACCGATGCAAGCATCCATCGCGAAAGTAGGTGGTTCGGTTCAAGATCGTGAATTTTACGCGCCTCCACAAGAGCTTCCTCATTTTGTCCTCGTATAAGGTCCACCAAGGCGACAGTAACCCCCATATTCACATCCAAGGGTTCTCCTTTGAGTCCTTGTTTGATCTCGCTCATGGCTTCGTCAATTCTGCCCATCGGGAGCAGATATATCTGTCCGTAGCGAAAATGGGCGGAGAAATTGTTTGGATCGAGTTCGAGTGCTCGTTTGAACGAACGTTCGCCGTCAGCCCAGTTCCAGTCATAGATCACCTGTGCATAAGCGAGAAAAGTGTGGGCCTCGGATAGCGTCGGGTCAATTTCCAATGCTTTTTCGGCTGCGGCTTTTGCTTCAGGAAAGGCCTCCCTTGGAGAAAGGTAAGGATAGGCCGGCATAGTGCCATAGACTTCGGAGAGCCGAGCATACGCCAATGCGAATTTTGGATCGAGCTTGACAGCCTGCTTGAAGTATTCGATGGCGCGAAGCATTTCTTCCTTTGTCCGCTTGGCAAAGCTGTAACGTCCGCGCAGGTAAAGCTGGTAGGCCTCATTATTGTCTGTATATTTTTTGGCTATACCCGTTTCGTTGCCCGACAACTTCAGCTCGAGCTTTTGCGTGATGGTGGTCGCGATCTCACGCTGCGTGGCCAGCAGATCGGCCATTTTACGGTCATACTGCTCGGCCCATATCAATTTCTTAGTACGAGAGTCGATCAATTGCACACTGATCGACAGGTCATCGCCGCGCTGTGACAAACGCCCCGACATCACCGCGTCGACCTCGAGTTCCTTAGCTATATTCGCAACATCCGTTTCCTTGCCCTTGTACCGCATAACCGAGCTCGTGGGGCTGACCTTCAGATTCGGCAACTGCGAAAGACGATAGATCAAAGAATCCGCCAGCCCGTCCGAAAGATAATCGGTATCGGCATCCCCACTGCGGTTTTCGAACGGAAGAACAGCGATCGAATTCACCTGTTCGGAGTCGGCGGCATTGAAATATCGATATCCAAAGAATCCGCCGAGGACAATAATGGCGAGCAGAAACGGCGCAGCCAGCAAGCGTTTGTCGATACCATTTTTCAGCGGTTCGCGGATGCCCGAAGGCAGAACAGCAGTTTGCTCGGTCGTGTGAATCTGCGCACGAGTCGGAGCCTCGCCGGGAGCAGCGGTCGAGTGCAAAATAGCGGTTTGCGGTTCATCCGACGGGAACCCAGTCGCTATCGCTCCCGGTTCTGACCGGGCGGGGCCGTAGAGCAATTCGGCTCCGTCATCAAGACAGAACATCATCGTATTGTCGTACTCGCGGCCACATTCAGGGCATCTTTTCATAAAATTCTACTCCGGCAGGTTCGCTCGTTTCAGGATCGCTTTAAATCGCGGGTCGCCGCGGAGTTCGTCAAACTCGGGG
>JANNWQ010000293.1:0-5401 GCA_031408595.1 Acidobacteriota bacterium
GCATCCTGGAACGCGAATGAACCGGCCAATTTGAATGAAATTTCATCCGAGTCGACCTCGTGATACGAACCAAACAAAAGCCTGACCTTGATATCAACAAGCTCGTAGCCCGCCAAGAATCCACGCTGCATAGCGTCGCGAACGCCTTCCATCGTCGGCTTGATGAACTGACGCGGGATCGAACCACCCGAGATCTTGTCCTCAAAGACAAACCCTTCGCCCGGAGCCGGCTCGATCTCGAGCTCGACGTGGCCAAATTTACCACGACCGCCCGACTGTTTCTTATATATCTCTTTACCCGGTGCCGATGCCGTGATCGTTTCACGGTACGCAACCTGCGGTTTACCAACGTTCGCCTCGACGCCGAACTCACGCTTCAGACAATCAACAATGATCTCAAGATGAAGCTCGCCCATTCCGGCGATGATCGTCTGGCCTGTTTCGTGGTCAGTGTTAACGCGGAAACTCGGATCTTCCTGAGCAAGACGATTAAGGGCGATGCCCATTTTGTCCTGATCCTGACGGGTTTTCGGCTCGACCGCGACACGCACGACCGGTTCCGGGAAATCCATCGACTCAAGAATGATCGGTTTGTTTTCGTCCGAGACGGTGTCGCCGGTCGTGGTATTTTTCATACCGCCGATAGCAACGATCTCGCCTGCCGATGCCGTTTCGACGTCTTCACGCTTGTTAGCGTGCATGAGCATCAAACGCCCGACGCGTTCTTTAGAATCTTTAATCGTGTTCGTCACATACGAACCAGAACTTACAGTTCCCGAGTAAATACGCACAAAAGCCAACTGACCTAAGTGCTTATCTGCCATCAACTTAAAGACCAGCCCTGAAAACGGTGCCTTAGCATCCGGCGGACGCGTTTCGATCTCACCTGATTTTGGATGGGTGCCTTCGATAGCAGGAATATCGAGCGGGCTCGGGAGGAAATCAACTACAGCATCAAGCAGTGTCTGAACACCTTTATTCTTAAACGCCGAACCGGTAAACACCGGCACGATCTTCATTGCGAGCGTTCCTTTTCGCATGGCGACGCGGATCTCATCTTCCGAAACTTCCTCGCCTTCGAGGTATTTCATCATCAGATCGTCGTCGATTGCGGAAACAGCTTCGACGAGTTTCTCGCGTTCAGCCTTAGCGGCATCAACAAGATCGGCGGGAATATCGACAATCTCGTAATTCGCTCCCTTTTCTTCGTTGCTCCAGATGAACGCCTTCATCGTGATCAGATCGACAACGCCCTTAAAATGCTCTTCGAGGCCGATCGGGATCTGCATTGCGACTGCATTGGCCCCAAGACGATCCAGTATCGACTGGAACGAGCGTTCAAAAGATGCACCCGCACGATCTAGCTTATTAATAAAGCAGATACGCGGCACACCGTACTTATCGGCCTGACGCCAAACTGTTTCCGACTGGGGCTCAACACCGGCGACGCCGTCAAATACACAGACCGCACCGTCCAAAACTCGAAGAGACCGCTCAACTTCCATCGTGAAGTCAACGTGTCCCGGTGTATCGATAATATTGATGCGATGCTCGACGCCATTACGCGTCCAGAAACAGGTTGTCGCAGCCGAGGTAATTGTAATACCGCGTTCCTGCTCCTGCTCCATCCAGTCCATCGTCGCCGTTCCTTCGTGAACTTCGCCGATCTTGTGCGAGACACCGGTGTAATACAAAATACGCTCCGTCGCCGTGGTCTTACCCGCGTCGATATGGGCCATGATGCCGATGTTTCTAAATTTGTCTAAGCTAATTGAAGCCATGATCTTTGATCTTCGACCTTTGATCTTCGTTTCCGCCTTCCTCTTCGAAGGTCAAAAATCAAAGATCAAAAGTCTCTTAAAATCTGTAATGAGCAAACGCCTTGTTCGCCTCTGCCATACGGTGGACATCGTCCTTCTTCTTCATCGCTCCGCCGCGTCCGTTGATGGTGTCCATCAATTCGCCGACTAAGCGATCTTCCATTGTCTTTTCGCTGCGTCCACGGGCGTTTGTCACGACCCAGCGGATGGCGAGCGTATTACGGCGGTCACGGCTGACTTCGAGCGGTACCTGATAAGTCGCACCACCGATACGGCGGGATTTGACCTCCAGCGTCGGAGCGACCGAATCGAGAGCTTTCTTAAACATCTTAAGAGCCTCTTCGCCGGTTTTCTCTTCCAGCTTGGTCATCGCCGCGTAAAATATCTGCTCAGCGACCGACTTCTTCCCTTCCCACATCAAGCCGTTGATAAACTTCGTCACGGCGATGCTGTTATAGATCGGATCCGGAAGAACTTCTCTTTTTCCTGCAACTCTTCTTCTAGGCATAATTCCTCAGTTGTCGGTTGCCAGTTGTCGGTTGTCAGTGCTCAGATTTATTTCTGACTACTGACTACTGACTGCTGACTACTTCGCCCCCTTCGGCCGTTTAGCACCGTACTTCGAACGCGACTGGTTGCGGTTCGCGACGCCAGAGGCATCGAGCGTTCCGCGGATAACGTGATAACGCACACCCGGAAGATCCTTTACACGGCCGCCGCGAATGAGCACGATCGAGTGCTCCTGCAGGTTGTGGCCGATGCCGGGAATGTAGGTCGTGACCTCGATCTGGTTAGTCAGACGAACACGTGCCACCTTACGCAGAGCCGAGTTCGGCTTCTTTGGCGTCGAGGTGTAAACACGCGTGCAAACGCCGCGTTTCTGCGGATTGGCCTGCAATGCAGGACTGGCCGTCTTGTATTTAACAGCCTTGCGTCCTTTGCGAACTAATTGGTTAATTGTCGGCATATCGCTCTAAAACCTTTTCAAACGGCAAAACTACCGTCTTACCTGACTCTTGCTCGGACGGATCCGGCAGTTAGTTCAAGCAGCTCTCGCTGATGAATTAATTGAATTTTCTACTTCCTAAGAAATCGAGACTTTGCTGTAGCGTGGCATTAAGGTCAGAACCAACCTGCATTGCAGGGGCTTTTATCTTCGCCAGCGTCAAGAGATAGACGCCGATTACGCAACAATCCGTGTACTCAAATTCTCAAAAATCCCCGTCTCTACAACCTCTCAGCTATACAGACAACCCAGACAGTCAAGTCCGAAACTTTAGATACTATGAATTATCGAGATGTGTGTCAAGTTCGTACGAGGAAATTCCAAACATCAATTACCGGAATTAGCAGAATCCGTTTCGAGGCGAGCCTTCCGCCTCAGGGTTTGACCGCGGGGGCCGGAGTCGGCGTAGCTTTCGGTGATTCTTTTTTTGACTCAGCTTTTGGCTCAGCCAGCAATTTGTTCGCGGAGGCCATAACCTTCAGATTGGGGTTTGGAAATTCTAGTGCCAACTCGTAAAACCTATCAGGGGCCATCCGCTCGGTTTCACCTATCCAGGCCCGCCACACAATGAAGTTGGATTTTTGCAACGACGATCCCACCAACTGGCGTAGATACTTACGAACGATAGAGTCGTGCAGTTCACCTGGACTTACTCCGGATAACATCCCGCCCAAAAACGCGGTTTTTAGGAAAAACATCTCAGATTCGGTTTCGCCGTCCGTCGCTTCTAAGGCAAGGATCTTCTCAATAAACTCATTTACGCGTGACACCCAGGCCGCGTCCGTCACGTCGTGGTTTACGAGCTTGTTGTCAACTACCTTAGTGTCTCGAACGGCGATCAATTCATCCCGCAGTTTGGTCGTTGCAGGAGTTAGTAGGTGTTTGACCTTCACAGTACCTTTCAGCTCCGACGCGGCGACATCCTCATACGCCAGCGGCCGTTCCGCCATCAGTTTGTTGGCTCCCTCAATATAATCCGGCAGCGGTTTACCTTTCTTGATCTCGTTGTCCGTACAGCGAGAACCGCGAAGATTCTTTAAGAGCATTGAACGGTATGAACTAATAATATCGACCCTAAGGGCATCGTCTGTTAGTTTCCCGACCCGTGCGGCGACATTGCCCCAGAGTAGCGAGTTAGTAAATGAACGGTCATCTTTGAAATCCCGGTTCATCGATTTCGCCAATGCACTGTACAAGAGTTGCCTTTCCGCTGGCGAGCCCTGCAATTGCTGAACTAACTCAAACGCGGCCGGTATCTGGGAAGGCGATTCGATATTCTCGATCCACGGAGCTACGAACAATGCCCGCTGCCCTTCGGCAACTTGTTTTTCCGTAAATGAAGCCGCCGCAACTTTCCCGACGACCGGGTAAATGCCGTTTACCCAGTAAGTCATTATGTCTTCGCATGTACGAGGCTTTAGTCCGAAATCGCCTCCCATCTGGAAGACCATTTGCTTCGCACGAGCCGGTTCGGTCTCGAGCAGAAGCTTGATAACCCTGCCTTTAAACGAAAGCCTGTCAAGCTTGGCGAAGAATGCCCCGGCAAGAATCGACGCCTCGGTATCGTTGAGTTCGTTCTGCTTCCCGTAAGCAAGACGCATCGGAATTGCGTGTTGCACATCCTCGATCATTCGCAGAGCTTCTTCGATGATCTCTTTCCGCCAAACCGCATCGGTGACCTTTTTCGTCTCGACCACCTTCAAAAATGTGTCAACCGCCAATTCCGGTGCCGCGTAGCGCGCGTCATTGAGCAGAGCGAATATCTCGCGATTGCGTTCGGGTGTTGGCGTTGGTTTCTGGGCTGACGCTAAGGATGCAAAGGCCAGCGACGAAAGGAGAACTATGACAACTCGATATCGTAGGTTGGTTGGGATCATGACCTGTCAATAATAACCTACTTTTGGTGTTTGCAAACCACCAAAACCAACTGTCATCGACAAATAATTCTTAAGTTAACTCTGATTCACCGACCGGCTTCCGCCGATATTGAACGAGTGTGTGGACGACGACGGTGGCGATGATGATGATGCCGCCGAGGATAGCCCATTTTTGGGGGCGTTCGCCGACGAAGAGGAAGACCCAGACGGGGTTTAGGAGCGGTTCGATGAAGCCGATGATGCTGGCGTCCAGTGGGCGTGTGCCGCCGCGAACGCCTTTGATAAATAGGATGTACGAGATGCCGATCTGAAAGACGCCCAGAAAGCCGACAGCGGCGTAGTCCATCAGCGTTGCGGTCGGGAACGCGGCGATGCCGGATGGGAGAGTTAAGAGTGCTAGTAGAAAGTTGCCGTAGATGACCGTGATCGTTCCGCTCATTCCCATCGCCTTCGGATGTCTCAGGAGCATTATGTAAAGCCCCAGAAAAATACCCGAGCCGAGAGCAGCGATGTTGCCCTGATAGTCACCGATGGTCAGGTCACCGACAAAGAAAAGACTCATTCCGGCGATGCAGAAGATGACCGTGACCAGATCCCGCAGGTGAAATTTCTCGCCGATGACGAACGGAGCGAGTATCAGGATATAAACGGGAGCCGTGTATTGCAGGAAGATGGCGTTGGCAGCGGTGGTGTGTTTC
>JANNWQ010000294.1:0-10931 GCA_031408595.1 Acidobacteriota bacterium
GTGAGGAACGGGCAGTTTCGCGAGGATCTCTACTTCCGTCTCTCCGTCGTCCCGCTCGAATTGCCTCCGCTTCGCGACCGCCGCGAAGACATCTTGCCGCTTGCACAGCATTTTGTCAGAAAATATGCTGAAGAAAATGGCCGCGACATGATCGAGACATTCGCCCCCGAGGTGCTGTCGCTACTAGAAAATTACAACTACCCTGGCAACGTCCGCGAACTCGAAAATGTCATCGAGCGTGCCGTGGTGATCGCTCCAAGCAATGAGATCACGGTTGATTGCCTGCGTCCTGAGGTTCGCGATCCTGAGCTTGCGACTAGGATGCTCGATGCCTCAGCCGGAGCCTCCAACGAGATCGATATCGCCCGTGGCGTAAACTTCTACGACGAGGTGAAGCGCTTCGAAATAGACCTCATCCGTAGAGCGCTCGAACAGACTGGCGGCCACCAGTCCCGCGCGGCTCGCTTGCTCGGGCTGAATGCTACAACGCTCAATTCCAAGATCAAGAGCTACAATATCGGATTCGCTGTGAACAAATGAAAATCTGGATTTTATCCAAAAATCCTTACACTTCTTTACATTTCTCCGACTATTTTTATGGCCGATGGCATTGTTCGATCAAACGAAAATCGAGCCGGAAAGGCGATTTATCCCTTGAAAGCCCTTAGCTAACTGCATTTCTGCCCCGCCTAGATGTCGAACCACGATGGAGACGCCATCAATCGTCCAAACTGGCACAATTATTGCTTTTCCTAATCTATAGGACATGAAGAATCTTAATTTTCTACGTTTCCAAACGTTTTTCGGAGGATAAAATTAATGCAAAAGTGCCTAAGGTACATATTTAGTATTGCTATAAGTATTGTTTTTTGTGCCGCTTTCGTTGCCGCTCAGGTAACGGGCGGCTCTGTAACCGGAACCGTTGTCGATGCCAACGGAGCCGTTGTTCCTAACGCCGAGGTCAAGCTCATTGACAAATTGCGCGGTAGGGATCTAACGACGCAGACGACCGGAAGCGGTTCGTATCAATTTCCGAACGTCGGAACGGGTGACTATACACTTACCGTTACTGGCACCGGGTTTGGGACGGCAACACGTCAATTGAATGTTTCGCTCAACCAGGCGACAACGGTTGACGTTACCCTGCAGGCAGGCGGCGTGGGTGCGGTGGTTAACGTAACCGCCGGCGACGAAGCCATTGTTCAGACCGATAGCTCGCAGATCGGAACCAACTTTAAGGGCCGCGCGACACAGGATCTTCCCGTCGGCGGCAACCCGAATAACCTGGCGGTGCTTGCACCCAACGTTATTCCACCGGCAAACGGAACTGCCGGTTCGGGCGGGGTCAGCGGCGGTATCCGCGCACGCGGCAACTCGTTTAATATTGACGGCGTTGATAACAACGATGCTTCCGTAACCGGCCCGGCCACCGGCCCGATCGGAGATGCGGTCGAAGAATTTACCCTGCTCCAGAACAATTACAACGCCGAGTTTGGCGCCGGTGCAGGCGGCCAGTTCAACACGATCACCAAGTCGGGGACGAACAATTATCATGGCAGCCTTTTCACCTTTATTGACAGCCAGAAGTTAAATGCCCGCGCAACTAATGAAGACGGGCGTGCGAAAAACTACAACAAGGCTTTTGTTTATGGCGGGACATTTGGCGGGCCGCTGCCGTACTTTAATTTTGGCGAGAACGACGGGCCGCTGTTCAACTCGGGCAAGAACAAACTGTTCTTCTTCGGTGCCTATGAAAAAACCTTCCAGGAGAGCTCCGGAAGCACGTCGGCTGCGATCACAACCCCGACATTAGCCGGTCTTAACCAGATCGCTACAATACCGGGAGTCAGCCCATTTATAGTTAATTTATTTAGGAACAGCGTGGCCCTCGCCCCTAGGCAGACTTCGACGCGGACAGTGCTCGGCGTGGCGGGTATCCAATTTGGTACTTTTAATCTGGCGGTGCCGGCTTTCTCTGAGCAGAAGTCATACCAGTTCAACGTTGACCACTCGCCTAACCAGGACAACCAGATTCGCTACCGGTATGCCCGCAGTCGTTTCAGTGCGGAGCAGGAAGGCAGAGGTGGGCTGAGTTTTAACAATGATTCCCTCTACAACACCGATACATTTTCGGCTAACTGGATCCATAACTTCAGCTCGAGTGTGATCAACGATCTCCGTTTGTCGTACTTCCGTACGATCAATGATAACCCCCTGAAGGATCCCAATTTGACCAATTTCCCGAACGTCGACGTTGCTGATATTGCTTTGGCCTTCGGCCCGAACGGCAACCTGCCGCAAAGTGGTTTCGATAACAACTATCAGGTCTATGATTCGATAACCCTGATAAGGGGCCAGCACACGATCAAAACTGGTGCCGATTTCCGCGTGTACATCGGTAGCAGCGACTTTCTGCCCCGTTCGCGCGGCGATTATGCCTACACCACCTTTGACCGGCTGATCCAGGACTTGGCGCCTGACGTCGTCAACATCAGAGGCGTCGGCAAGGGAACGTTCGTTTCCAACAACCGCAGATTCTTTACTTTTGTTCAGGACGATTGGAAAATTCGTCAAAACCTGACACTGAACCTCGGCGTGCGATACGAGTATCAGGGGCTTTTCCGCGACGCTGCCCTGCAGGCGACGGCGGCTCCTGCTAACCTTCCGGGCGTGATCGAGTTTGGTGTTCCCAAGGTCGATAAAAACAACTTTGCACCACGCGTCGGGTTTGCATGGGCACCGCACTGGGATGGCACGATCGGACGCCTCCTGTTTGGCGACCAGGGCCAAAGCTCGATCCGTGCAAACTTTGCAAGGGCATTTTTCCCCAACTTCTCCAATTTTGCTCTGATCAGTTTGCCCCCGACCCTACAGGGTGAGCTTAACGGCGTAGGTGTTTTCGGATCGCCGACCAATTTCTTGCTCAATGGCGGTATACCTTCGACCTTCACGCCAAATCTGAGCCCGACGTTCTTGCGTAATAATGCAAGTTCGTTGATCCGTGATCAGATAGTCCCTTATTCCGATTCGATCGCGGTTTCTTACTCGCGGGAGCTTGGCAGCTCTACCGGGCTCGAGATCCGTTACCTGAGAACGCGGGGCCATCAGCTGCCTGTGCAGGTCCAGCTAAATTCCCGTACAGTGGTTGACGCGGCGATGGTCATTCCGACATTCACCACGTTACCCTCTCTGGCCACCATCCAGGCTCTGCCGACGATCCAGACGGTTGTTGCAGCCAATCCGTCGATCAGCCCCGCTACGTTTCTGCCAGCACGACAATTGGCCGCTCAGGGCTTCCTCGGTGCAATCACGGGGCTCCCCTCCCCGGTTGGCAAATCAAAGTATGACGGCGTAGCCGCGAGCCTGACACGGCGGTTTTCAAAAAGTATCGGTTTCACAGCGGCTTACACCTTTAGTGAAACTACGGATAACTCGACC
Organism: Acidobacteriota bacterium; assembly: GCA_031408595.1. GTDB lineage: Bacteria > Acidobacteriota > Blastocatellia > Pyrinomonadales > Pyrinomonadaceae > OLB17. The sequence goes on from JANNWQ010000294.1 coordinate 3,439, forward strand.
AACGAGCTCAACACCAGCGCTCTTAACCCACGCAGGGCTCAGGATGCCGGTGAGTTTTATGGCGAGGGGGTGAATATCGACAATGAATTTGGACCCTCACCGCTCGATATTCGCCATCGCTTCGTTTCATCGTTTGCCGTGGATATCCCATGGTTCAACAACAACAGCAACTCGTTCGTAAAGGCTGTGTTAGGCGGATTTGCTGTCAACGGTATCTTCCAGGCCCAAAGCGGTCAGCCTATTACCATTCAGGCCGGGCGTGATGTTAACCGGAATGGCGACGCCGCTGGCGACCGGGCCCTCTTTAATCCTGCGGGCGATCCGAGGGTCGGCAGTGATATTATGGGTGTCACTATTGATGCTACTACGGGTGCTATCGTTCTGGTGCCGGTCGGTGCTGCTAATTCGGCGATCAACCCCATCCGTGCCTATGTTGCGAATAACGCCAACGCCGGTTACATAAGGACCGGGTTTTTTGATAGGGAGTTATCCGTCATCGGCGCGGGTTCGGGGTGTAGGAACTCTTTCCGCACGAAGGGGTTCTACATTACGGATTTTGTCGTATTGAAGAATACCCGTTTTGGCAATGACGGCCGTTTCAACTTCCAGGTTGGAGCGACCATTTTTGACCTGTTTAACCAGCGTCAAAAAACGATCGCTCCTTTCGGTACCGGCAATGGCCAGGCATTTGCCATTCCGGGAAATTTGAATTACCTGAATTACAACCTTGTGTCCTTTGGCGGAAGGACAATTACAATGCGTGCGAAGTTCATCTTCTAAACGCAGGCTGCTTGTTTAGCTACACAAGGAGATTCGGTGAAAACCGGATCTCCTTTTTTTTGTGGGATTCATCATCATCGGACAAAGGGCCGTCTTTTGAACAAAATTTTTTGAGCGGTCGGCTGACCTCGTATTCTTGTTGTTTGCTACGAAGGGGTTACGAATTCTCAATCCAATAAATTGCACGAAATTCCTCAAAATCGTACTGCAAGTGCAATGTATCAGACACTTAGAATGCAGTGCCGGGCCGTATCTCGGCTAAAATCGGTATGTTACGGTTTCACAGTAATTTACGGCGAACTTGGCACGGAACTTGCCCTCTGGTATAAATAGTCAAGTTCCAGAAACATTGCCTTTGTTATTTAACAAGCGGGTCTCTCGTTCGATCTTTCAAGATCGCAGGGAAATGTGACTATTGAATATTTATTTCGCACTTATTTTAGAGTGAATTCCTGATTTTTCTTGAGGAGGAAAGAATGAGAAAGTTTACACAATTCCTGTTCGTCAGCCTGTGCATATTATTGGCTCAGATGGCGATTCAGGCACAAGTTACGGGCTCGATAGCCGGAACGGTTGTGGATCAAGCCGGGGCAGTTGTTCCCGGTGCGAGCGTGACCATCAAGGGCGAGTCCGGACAGTCATACACCGCTGTCACAAATGACAACGGTCAATATTTTGTTGCCGGCGTTCCTGCCGGTGCGTCGACGTACGTAGTTACGGCGTCGGCTGCGAATTTCAAAACATCTGTTACCAGAAACGTAAAGGTCGATATCGGCACTCCGTCAACGGTAAATATCGCGTTGGAGGCTGGTAAGATCGACGAAACCGTCGTGGTTACCAGTGGCGGCGAGGTGCTCCAAACTGAAACGGCCACGGTCGGAGCAGTTATCACGGGTCGCCAGATCAACGAGACACCTATCTCTTCGCGTGACGCTCTCGATCTTATCTTGAGATTGCCAGGCGTTGCCATGGTTGGTGCCCCGCGTCAATCGTCGATCAACGGCCTGCCGAAAGCTGCTATCCAGATGTCAATCGATGGCGTTGACGATCAGGATAACGTCCTTCGCTCGAGCGACGGTTTCTTCTCATTTATCCGCCCTCGTGTGGATGCTATCGATGAAGTAACAGTCTCGACATCAAACCCGGGTGCTGAGAGTTCTGGTGACGGTGCTGTTCAGGTTCGATTTGTGACCAAGCGCGGAACCAACGACTATACTGGTGCTGCCTATTGGCAGGTTCGCAATACAGCCCTGAATTCAGCCTACTGGTTCAACAATCGCGACTTTAGGACACCTGCTCTGCAGTCCGCGAACGGAAAAGCTCTGCGTACCAAGATCCAGCTCAATCAGCCTGGCGTCGCAGTTGGCGGCCCGATCCCGTTCCTTAGGTTCGGAGAAGGTGTCAACAAGTTGGATAATGGTAAAAACAAGCGTTTCTTCTTTGTAAACTACGAACAGTTTCGCCTTCCGGGATCAGTTACGCGTCAGCGAACTGTTCTCAATGCGGCTGCTCAGACGGGAACCTTCAATTACGTCCCGACCGCCGGTGGTACTGCCTCGGTCAACGTGTTCACTCTGGCTGGTAATGCAGGCCTGACGAATACGATCGACCCTACCGTCAACACTGCTTTGAACGAGATCCAGGCAGCGACAACTGGAACGGGGTCTTTTACGACTATCAGCGCATTAGAGCTGAATCGAAGGTTTTTTAACTTTCAGAATCAAGCGAAAGGTTACCGTGAGTTTTTGGCCATACGGTTTGATTTCAACATCACGAAAAACCACAGTTTTGAATATGTTCAAAACAGGCAGCATTTTCATCCGTCGATCGATACGATCAACGGAGCGGATATGAATTTTCCGGGCAACATATCGTATGGACAGGGCGGCATCCGTAGAAGCTGGACCGGTGCGGTTCGCTCTACATTGTCCAAGAACATCGTAAACGAAGTACGCTATGCCCGAGGCGGCGGCGGCACGGAGTTTAACCAAGGTGCGGGCGCGGGCCAGTATGCCAGCCAGGGCGGCTTTTCATTAGGTGTTTTCGCAGCGGCGGGTGTAACTGCCTTACGTCAGGGTGCATCAAACAACACGTCGTTCCGCACGACGCCGACGATCGACTGGACCGATAATGTGACATGGAACTGGGGAAATCACACGATCAGTTTTGGCGGCCAAAACAAGCTTATCTATAACGAGAGTACGGCTACTGCCGCTTTTGTTCCTTCCGTCGGCTTTGGTTGGGACTCGAGCGAGGCGGCGGTATACGACCAGGTCTTCAACGCGACCACGATGCCGGGATCCACGGCCGCCCAACAGGCGGATGCGAGAAATCTCTACGCCGGACTCGTCGGACGAGTGACCTCGTACGCTAACAGCGCTGTTCTGACGGCAGACGGCCGATATACTTTGAATGCCAATCAGGCAACCGGCCTTGAGCAGCGGACATATGGTCTGTATGTTCAGGACACATGGCGTATGCGACCGGGGTTCACCTTGAACTACGGGCTTCGCTGGCAGCCGCAACTTGGTGTTACGAATAACACCAAGAACCAATCAAGACTGGTCAATTGGGATCAGGTATGGGACGTTTCCGGTCCCGGGAATATCTTCCGGCCCGGTACCTTCTCGGGTGGTTCGATTCCACAGAATCGCCTGCTTGAGGTCGGTGAAAAGATCATGCCTGATGACTGGAGTAACTATGCTCCATCAGTAGGATTCGTATGGAGTCCGGGCTTTGGCGGAAAATCCATCATCGGCAAGCTGATCGGTGAAAAGGGTACTACGGTTCTTCGCGGCGGTTTTTCAACATCGTACGTACGCGAAGGGTTTAACGTAGCCAACCAGATCATCGTTGGTCCGGGTGGAACGACTCCGGTTGGCCGAAACACAGGTATCGCCGGCAGTATTACTCTGGGAACATTGTTCCGTACGGCGGGTAATCCTAACCTGCAGCCGTTCAACTTTAATCCAACCCCTGCTTTCCCGATCACGCTGACGACCGCAAGTAATGCGTTCGCACCGGCTCCGGACTTTAGAACGGGTATGGTTAATTCGTTCAGCTTTGGTGTCCAACGCGAGTTGGATAAGAACACGGTCGTTGAGGTTCGTTATGTCGCCAACCGCGGTATTGATCTCCAGCGTCTAACCGGTCTAAACGAGCGAAATTTGATCGAGAATGGCGTTGCGGATGAATACAAATTAGCTCAGGCAAATTTGTACGCTAATGTTGCCGCTGCTCGTTGTCAGGGTGTTTTCCAGGACACGAACAGTGCTGGTGCAAACTTTGTCGCAAACTGCCGATATAACTTTGCGTTTCATGGTGCCGGAACGGGTACAGTGCCACTACCGATCGCGTACAGTTTCCTTGCCGGTAACACGGGCGTGACGGGTAATACCTCTACGCTTACGCCCGGTGCTCTTGGCCAATCGGGCACCGTGACCTCGACAGGAGCTCTTCTCTCCGCTAACTACCAGACATTGGCGGCGTTCAGAGACATGGGCGGTTTTGGCGGTTTGAACAGAGTGACTGCCAGCGTTGCCGGTTATGCAGCCGCGCTGGATGGCACTGCGGCTCGTAGGGCACTTGGCCTTGCATCCGGACTTCCATCAAACTTTATGGTGGTCGGTCCGAATACTGCCGGTGGATTCATCCTCAACAATACGGTGAGCAGTTGGTACGACTCACTGGTGATCGAGGTTCGACGCCGTCTGTCAGCAGGCTTGCGTGTTAACGCGAGTTATGTCTTCTCAAAGGCACAATCCAACTTCTTCGGCGTCAGTTCGACTGCTCAGGTAAGTGTTGGAAACAGAGCTCTAGCTAACGACTTGGCCAAAACGGTTCAACCGTTTGACCTCAGACATAACTTCAAGCTTGATTCGACCTACGATCTTCCGATCGGACGTGGAAGAGCGTTCATGGGCAATGCAAATGGGATTGTCGAGGCTATCGTAGGCGGATTTAGCCTTACGCCTGTCTTTACATGGACGAGCGGTACACCGGTTCAGATCGGCAATGTCCAGCTTGTTGGAATGACGGTCAAAGAACTCCAGAAGGCGGTCCAGATCCGTTATACCCCTAATAACGTTATGTGGCTTCCGGATGACATCATCCAGAACACGCAAAGAGCATTTGATACGTCTCTTTCAAACACTGCCACGAACGGGTATAACTCGACGTATGGAGCTGGCGGTCCGACGGGACGATTCATCGCCCCTGCAGGCTTCGCCAACTGTCAAGCAAACATCCCCGGGAACTGTGGCTTTAACAATCTGGTTATCTATGGACCGGATTTCATGAAGATGGACGTTGGTATTGGCAAGAGATTTGCTATCGGTGAGAGACGTAATATCTCGATCAAGGCAAACATCCTTAATATTGCAAATAGGCCGAACTTTAAGGTCGGTTCATGGGCAGCTAACACCAATGCTTCGGGTTGTTGTGGAGCCACCTTTGGGCAGTTGTCTAACACTTCGGCTTATATTGACGGCAACACGACCAACGATCCAGGCGGCCGTGTGATCGACATTATCATGCGATTTACTTTCTAAGGAACGTTACTAACGTTCCAATTGGAAACTCTAATCGTTGAGTTAGGGTGATGCTTGCAGAAAGCATCACCCTTTTTTTGCGCTGCGGAGAGAGCGTACCGATACCGAGGTTTTAATAAGCACGGTTTTCATATAAGATAAATGGACAAATATAAATCTGTGAGGCTCCGTAGCTATGAAGACCGTCAAACGAAGGACGTTTCTATCGCAATTCTCCTGTCTGGTGGGGGCTGCGTTCGTACCACTCTCAATCGAGGGGCAGACCTATGCCGAAAGTACTTCGGAGCGGCGAAAGAACGAAAAGGTCTGCTGGCTCGATGTGACAGCTCCGTTCGTGATCGAAAATTCTCAGATAGGCCTGCACTCTGAGATAGTCTTGACCTCTGACACCTTTAACGGAATAAAAGGCCACGAGGATGGCACTCAATTAACAGACTATGAGGTATATCTTTACGACTCGTCGGGAAAGGCGGTCGCTAGAGATGGGGTTGCGAAACGCCTTACCGTTCCGGCCATGCATACAACTGTTTTTAGTGTGCGTGAAATTTTGGGAGCAGGGAAAGACTTTTTTGGGGGCATGAAAATTCGTTTGCGCCCTCGAAATGATGCCTCGATGCATGCCAGCGATCTGTTTAGCTCGGCTTTTCTTCGACTAACATCGGATAGTTCGTTTGATATGGTCCACGCCAATCCGGACCCGTTACAGTGGCAGCGACCAGATAGCTTCTACTACTCGATGCCATTTCCGTCCCTCAGGCAATACGCGTGTTTTTTTAGTCTTTTTAATCCGAATCGAGAACACAGTGAGGGATCGATCGCGGTGCACGACCAGGACGGACGGGTTCTGCGGGAAACTCGCTACTCATTGAAACCTTACTCATCTCTCGTCTTTGACCTTCGCCAGGGTAGTTTTGTGAAAGATTTCGGACTCGCGTTTTCTGATACAGAGCGATCTGATCCCTCCGATCCAAAAAAGTATTTGTCCGCAGGCGGCACAATTGCAGTCACCAATACTGAGGGTTCCGCAAAGAGTTTCGGATATCTATTGATCAAAAATCCAGATCTTCCCCGTTTTAGTATTGACCATCCCATTCACCAATCGCCCTTCAATCTAGTCAAGGCAAAAGCTCCGTTTGATGACGAAGGACGATTTAAGGTAAAGAATATACTTTACACCCCGATGGTGTTTCGTTCGAAGAAGATCGGCGGAGTCACGCTCGATTCGCGGTTTTATTTCAGCTCCGGCTCGCCCATAGAAGAGCATTTGTGGCTCTACCCATTTGTCACGGACGCAAATGGCGAGGTCGTCTGGCAGCAGACGAACGAATCAAAATTACCCGCCACCATCTCGCCAAAACAGATCGAACGCGGCATTATTAAGCTGGGCCGCAATCAAAGTTGTACATTTGACTGTGCCGAGACGACACTTCCCAAAAATTTCTCCGGCGGATTGTCACTAGCCATCGCACCTCTATCGAATCACACCCTAATGAAAGTGGAGGTCCGCGTAGCCGAATGGGGAGCACACGCCTTTACCCATTTTCGTCCCGGCCTGTATAACGCTCGGGCGTACCAAAAAGCAAAACAGCGGGGTGGCATCGCAACCGACTATGTGACGACCGGTGCGCGGCTCGAGAGTAATGCGGAAAAGACTCTGCGCGACACGATTATAGGCGTTATGAATATCGATGACAAAAGCTCTACCGGGCTTCCAACCTTGGAAATCTTTTCCACGAACGGCCTGGTAGTAAGGGTAAAGTTGGGTGAGGTTCCCGGATTTTCCTGCCGACATTATTTGTTGTCCGAACTCCTACCCGGTAAAAGCATTCCAAGTGATCTAACCTTGCGGTTGGTTGACGATAACACTACTCTTCTTATGTCGATCCTGCACCTCGACTATTCTCGTCGTGATATTGCGCTCGATCATGGGTCCGATCGGTTCTCGACTTTTCAGGACTTTAATTGTGACCCTGCCATCCGATAAGAAAGGAAAGCATTGGGCGTTAGAAATAACGAGGCGGCCGGATCGGCCGCTTCTTTTTTGTAAAACGTAATGACGTTATACTCTTTGTAGAACAGCTTTTACCGATGCCGACGCTCGCGGACACACCCACCGACCGGACACTGACCCAGCTTGGAGCCGGCGACCTTATTGACCGTGCG
>JANNWQ010000295.1:0-4277 GCA_031408595.1 Acidobacteriota bacterium
GCGAGATGGTTAGCTTCAACAAACTCATTGAGGGGGCGTTTACTAACGCGTTCAACAATCTCGCCCAGCACAATAAACCCAATATCCGAATAAACAAACTTCGTCCCCGGCGCAGTTCGAAGCTTTTCTTTTTTGAGGGCAGCAAGCATGCCTTCGCGGCCGGTCCATTTTTCTTTGAGGTCGAAATCGGGAGCGTAGCCGGAGGTGTGCGTCAGGAGTTGTTGGATGGTGATGCGTTTGGCGTTCGGGTCGTCGATGTCGGGGATGTACATCCCGACGGTGTCGTTGAGCCGCAGTTTGCCCTGCTCGATGAGGATCATGATCGACGTCGCGGTCGCTATCGGCTTGGTGAGCGAGGCAACGTCAAAGATCGTATCGACCGTCATCTTCTCAACCGTCGGAGCGAGCGAACGATTGCCGTAAGCTTTCCGAAAAACGATCTTGCCTTTGTGCCCCACGAGCACGACAGCCCCGGGGAGCTTTTTGGCGGCGATGTCAGCCTCAACAAGTGCGTCGATCTGATTCAACTTCGCCGCATTCATCCCGACCGTCTGCGGCGCGGCGAGTGGCAGTCCCTGTGAATAGGAGAAGAGATTTAACGCAAAGACGCAAAGGATCAAAGACGCGAAGGCAGGAAAGGACATAGAAAAAGGCATTCGTCTTCCAAAAACTCCTTCCTTTGCGACTTTGCCTCTTTGCGACTTTGCGTTAAAAAATCTGCTCATCATTTCTTGGCTCTTAATTCCTTGTCCCGCATCACAAAACTCTCTTTACACAGCCCGACAAATTCCTTTGCGATCGGCGAAAAATAGCCGCCGCGTAATCTTGCGAGGCCGAGTTCCCAGTTGATCTCGGCTCCCTCGATCATCCATGATGTCAGGCGGCCTTCGCGGATCTCGTCGGCGATGGTCTTGGCTCCGGCCGTGCCGACGCCGAGGTTGTTTTCGACCATCTGATTGATCGCCTCCTGCCGCGAAAGCTCCATCGTAATGTTGGGCCGAACGTTCGCCGCGTTGAAGAAATCATCGATCATTCGGCGAGTATTACCCCCGCGTTCGCCGAGGATGAGTTTTTCACCGGCAAGTGCCGCCGCGCTTATGAAACGTTCGTTCGCGTTCGGATGTGACGGATGCGCGATCGCCACTATCTCATCGCTAAACAGCAGATCGGTCGTAATCGAAGAGTTATCGACCGGCAGGCTCACGAACGCGATATCGATCTCGCCATGCATGATCTTGTCGACCAATGTCTGGCTCGTACCGGCACTTACGGCTAATTCTGAATTTGGAAATTTCTCTCGCAGACCCTGCAAGATCTTCGGCAGTTGCTGCGTCGCGAACTCAGCAGATGCCGAGCCTATACGCAAACGCCCATGCTCGACGCCACCAAGTTCCGCGATCTCTTCAAGCGCGGTGTCGTGTTCACGCAAGATTTTTCGCGCTCGTTCGAGCAAATATTCGCCCGCCTCGGTCAGGATCACGCGTCGCGGCGTTCGCGTAAATAGCTGCAGCCCGACCTCATCTTCGAGCTGTCGGATCTGCATCGAAATTGCCGCCTGCGTTACGTTTACACGGCGCGCGCCGGCCGTAAAGGTCTTGGCCTCGGAGATGGCTAAAAATGCTTTTAGTTGTCGGATTTCCATTACTTCTTGCGATTAGAATATCTTATTGACTACATAAAATCCGTTAAATTTGATTATATGTCAAGTTTACCGAACAATAGAAGTTCATTTTCCTGCTTTTATTGTGATCCAGAATGCCGCAAGCCGTTTCAGACAGAGGATCTAAACGACAGCTTTACCAGCTGTTCCTAGGTGTGGACGGTGGCGGCACTAAGACAAACATCGCCCTCATGGACGAAACGCACGAGGTCGTCGCCGAAGGTTCTGGCGGCCCATCAAACCCGCTCCGTGTAGGTGTCGAGACCGCAGTCGCGAATATAGCAAAAGCTATCGATGCGGCTTGCGACATCGGAGGAGTATCACGAGGCGACATAGTTGCCGCAACGCTCGGACTCGCGGGAGTGAGGCGTGCGGATATTCGCGAACGTGTACGTGACAGCTTTGCAAAACGCTTTCGCGTGAAGAAAACCTACGTCACAACCGACGCCGACATCGCTCTTTACGGTACAACTCTCGGCAAAGCCGGTCTGGTCGTTATCGCCGGAACCGGCTCGGTCTGCATCGGCGTCGATGACAAAGGCGAGAAGTATATTGCGGGAGGCTGGGGCCCGGTCGCGGGAGACGAAGGCGGTGGCCGCGGCATCGCGGGCGAAGCTCTTCACGCCGTCGCTAAGGCATCGGACGGTCGCGGCCCGCTCACCAAACTCAGCGAACAAGCCGCCGACTACTTTCGTGCATCAAACGTAGAGAACCTGATCGGCGCGATCTACGCCCCGCAAATGGACAACAGCCGCATCGCCGGTTTCGCCCGCTTGGTCGTCGAAACCGCGCAGGACGGTGATAAAGTGGCAATAGAAATATTACGCGACGCAGGCCACGAACTAGGAACCGCCGCCGCCGCGGTCTTAAAGAAACTCGGCTTGGAAAAACGCAAAGTCCCGATCGGCTGCGTCGGCAGCGTATTCAAAGCAGGCGAACTCCTGACCGGCCCTATGACTGAGATCATTGCAAGAGTAGCCCCAAAAGCTTATCTGACCGACCCGCAAATGCCGCCGTCGCATGCAGCGGCATTGATGGCGATGAAAAACGGTTTCAACGGAAAATAGAAACGCCATACCCAAGCTGGCAATAACAACTAATTCCCAGCGTTTCTAATTAGGACCGGGGTCCAGGTGTTAACTACGCGGTTGACAAGCAACTGTTTACCATCGTTGGACCAGCTAAAGTTAGGTGTCTGTGGTGTTCGAAAATCGGTTAGCTGCTTCGGTTTGCCTTTGCCGTCGACCGGCACGCTCCAGATATCCCTAGGGTTGTCTGGGTTCGACTCGATTGATTGCACGCCAACCGACCGATTATCGGGAGCCCAGATCGGCCTGCGTGCAACCATCTTGGCAGGAAGATCGATGATCTTTGCCGGCCCGCCCTGGGCAGAGATTATGCCGAGCTTGAATTTATGGTCTGGAAACTGTTCGAGACCATAGACCAGTCGCCCGTCGGCTCGATTCACATCGATTCCGGTAACGCTCCACCCATCCGGAGCGGTCGCAACCACCGTCGCCCCGCCACCGTTGACAGAGACTTTACGGATGAACCGCACCTCGCCTACCTTGCCGTCGTCGACGAAATAGACCCACTTTCCGTCACGCGAGAATGCCGCAAGCTTTTCTCCCTGGCCAGTGGTCAACTGCTTAACGTTGCTTCCGTCGATGTCCATTCGAAAGAGGTGTCTGACCTCACCCATGCGCCTTGAAGTGAATGCGATGTACCTGCCATCTAATGAGACTGCGGGCTGCTCGTCAACGGCCGGATCCTTGGTCAATCGTCTACGCCCGCTGCCGTCGGAGTTTATTATCCAGATGTCCGGACTTCCGCCCGCATCCGAGCTTAGAACGATCCGTCCGTCAGGAGCCCACGTCGATCGGCTCTGAACCTCACTGGACATTCCAACCCGGGTTGCCTTGCTTACGTCATTGTTCGGTAAGATCAGAATTCCGCCGCTATTAGTCAACTCACTTGTCAGCAGCATATCGCCACTGCGTGTTGCAGTCATCCAACGCAAGTCGGTGGGGCTGTTTGTAATTGCTCTCGGCTCGCCGCCCGGCGGAATCGACCACAGTTGAGATTTGGATGAGGGTGTTTCCTGAGCCGAGAGGATCAGATTACCGTTCGGCAGCCAAACCCCGCCGTAAATCCGAGCCCACCGTTTTTCACTGGTCGGGAGCTGCTTGCCATCCGCTACACTTAAACCTACCCCTCTCCAAAAGGACCCGGTCTCATCCTTAGAATTGACCGTGCAGGCAAGAGTCTTGCCATCCGGAGAGAAGGCTCCACATTCGATCCAGTTTTCCTTTGTCGATTTTGCGAGCGTCCGCTCGTTGGTCCCGTCCGCATTTGCGACTGCGACCTCGCCTTCGCGTTCAGCCGGAAACTCACGGTTAAAAACCATCATCGAGCCATCTGGCGAGAACGCGGCGGGTTTGATCGCCACATTTTCCGGCGCTCCCCCCTGAATTGGTACTCGCCGAAGGCCCTCAGTGTTGTAGCCGCCATACGCGTAATAGATGTACTTACCATCGTATGAGAAAACCAGATCCCAGACATTTGTGTCAGGTATAATATCCGTCTCCTTCCAGGTGTCTACCTCCAGGAGCTTGAG
>JANNWQ010000296.1:0-72720 GCA_031408595.1 Acidobacteriota bacterium
GTCAAAAACGGCTTCGACACACCAGAAACATCCGGCGGCGAGTGTTGCTGTTTCTAGTTCGGCCATAACTTACGCCGACGCCTCGTCTCTCTTCGGCAGAAAGAGAATGCGTGTGCAATTCTCGCAGGTGATGATCTCATCACCTTTTTTCACGTTGAGCTGCACCTGCGGACGAAGCAAAACAAAACAGGCACTGCATGAACCATTGACCACCTCGGCAACGGCGATACCGTCGCGGCTTCGCTGCGCCATGCGATCGTAAATGTGGGCGAGTCTTGCGGGCAAAGTGGCAAATGCACCGGCGCGATGCTTACTTTGCTTATCAAACTCGGCCTTGTCGACCTTGATCGCAGCTTCGAATTCTTTCATCGCCGCATCGCGTTTGGCATCGAGCGTGGCGATCTCTTCGGAGCGTTCGCCGAGCTCTTTTTCGACGCCCTCGAGTTCTTCCATGATCTCGACGACTTGCGTTTCAAAGCCCGCGATCTGCTTTTGCCCGGTGTCGAGGTCGCGCATGGCGGTCTCGTATTCTTTTTGATTCTGTGAGTGTTTAAGATTACGATCGGCACGTTCAAGATAAATCTTGCTCTCGGCAATCTGGCGTTCCAGATCGGCACGTTTTGCGTTCAACGTGTCTCGGCGGCCTTGTATCTCACGAATAGAAGAGGCGTGCTGTTCGAATTCCTGTTCGATCTCTGCACGCCTCGTGTCTGCTGTATCAAGTAACCGCTTAAGGCGGCGAAGGTTTGTATCGGTCTTCTGTAAGTCTATTAATTTATCGAGTTCGGCAATCACTTAGGTTAAATCTCCATTAACGAAACGCTAATTTCTAATAATACCGCATCGTACGCTGGCATACAAAACCGCGCCAAAGGCTCGCTCAATCGCTAAGCAAAATCGTAAAATGCTCCTCGAAAAGTGCCGGATCCGCCGCGTTCCCGTCGCTGTCGAGCCAGTTCGGAAGGCTGTCACCGTGAACAAAACGAAGTTCTGACCCGTGTTTAGGCTTACCGAAATGCGAAATCCTTGCGACGGCGAGCGATCCTTTACGCATAATTCCATCGAGAGGAGTTCGCACCCAACCCGCTTCGATCGTCAAACATCTCACTCCAAGACGAAACAAGGCGAGGCGGCCGACCATATTTGAATTGCCGTATTTGAAACTATGTGGCTCGACACGCTCGATGTTCAGATGCGGCCGGGAGCGCATCTTACGGCCGGCGATCTCGATCATCGTGTCAAACAGCCAGCCTACACCTGCCGCTCGAATCGCGTCGTTCGTTGCCTTTAGGCGCAGATATTCGGCGACATCGCCGCTAGCATCCGGAAGAGCATCTTCAAGCATTTTCGACCAGATACGGTCGAGTTCGGTCATAAGGCGAGAATATTGGACGCAGGGGGAAAAGGCAATTTCGTGTTATGATTTTGGGCAGGTTATGAAGTTTTTCACGTTGTTTTTGAGGGCCTCGGCCGTTAGTAGTCTCTTAGGTGTCATCTTTTTCGGCGCTGGCTTTTCCCAAACCACGAAACCCAAATCAACTGCGGTAAAATCGACGACGACAAAAGTACAACCGGGCACTAAGAAATCTAAACCGGCCGCCGCAAAGTCTCAGGCAAGCGATAAGAAGCCTAAATCGACAACTAAATCGTCGACGCCCACTAAGACCACAACGCCAAAGCCCAAAACAACGGCTACAAAGCCAAAAACATCAAAACCAAAACCAGTCGAAGAGCCGAAACCTGACGAGAAGACCGAATGGGACAAGGCGATAGCCGTTAGCGATGCCGGTGAACGTATCTCAGCCGCTCGGAAATTTCTGTCAACATTTCCGGCCAGCGAGAGGAAGAACGAAGGCCTTGCGTTGATCGTCATAGCGGCAACAGAGATCGGAAACGCGTCCCTAGCCGCGGGTGAACCGGTGAAGGCGGCCGAGCATTTCAAGGTAGCCGCAAACGACGCTCCGGTTCCGGTTCCAGATCAACTTTTCAACGAAGCTCTTTCCAAATTTCCTCTGAATCTATATTTTCGAGGTGCCCGGACCGAGGCATTTGAGATCGCATCGATACTCGAACAAAAGGCAGCGACGAATGCGGACCAATTGCTTAGTATCGCGACGTTCTACATGAGCGTTGAAAACGGAGCCGAGGCTCGCCGGGTCGCCGAGGCGGCGATAAAGATCGCTCCGACATCCGCGTCTGCCTATCAGACACTCGGGCTTGCTAGTCGCATCGATTTTCGACTAGATGAATCGGCAGCCGCATACGCAAAAGCGCTCGAACTAGATCCCGAATCCCTCTCTGCCCGTCGCGGCCTCGCGGAGATGAAGCGCTCGACAGGCAAGGCCGACGAGGCAGTTGCTCTGTATCGAGAGATTCTGGCAAAGGATGCGACAAATGTTCCGTCCCAGACTGGTATTGTTCTCGCTCTTTTTGACAGTGGAAAAGTCACTGAAGCAGAAGCCGAGATGGCGAAGTCACTTGAGGCAAACCCCGGCAATGTCATCCTGCTCGCTGGAGCCGCCTATTGGTACGCCGTCAACAAAAATGGCGACAAGGCTGTTTCATCTGCACAGCAAGCGATCGCCAGCGACCCGCGATTTATCTGGTCACACATCGCTCTCGCTCGAGGATATTTGAGCCAAAACAACGCGGCGGCAGCTGAGAAAACTCTGCTCGCGGCACGCCGATACGGCAATTTCCCGTCGCTCGAATACGAGATCGCATCGGCCCGGATCGCCGCAGGATTTTATCGCGAGGCGGCAGAGGAATTGGTCAAGAGCTTTTCTGTCAAAGACGGCATGATCAAGACAAATCTCGGCGGCCGCGTTTCGCGTGAATCAAAAGACTTTACCGAACTCATCGGCTACGAACGCCGGGCCAGTATTTTTGCACCGACTGCCGCCGACAGTCCCGAAAACGCCGCGAAGCTAACCGCACTTCTCGAGATCAAGCAACAGCTCGACTCCGCCGAATTGAAAGCCGAGACGCTCGGGAAAGCGGTCGACGATTTTATCCGTGGCGATGACAAGATGCGTGTGCATAGGCAGCTTTTTGCGGCGGCGCAATTGCTGGACAAACGCTTATTACTGCCGAAGGTCCTTGAACTGACCAAAACTGCGGTCAGCGGTGTTGATGCGGGACTGGATATCTCGGCTCCATCGGGCGCCGTAATGGCAAGCGAACTATATGAAAGTCGTTCTATCGCGATCACCAAGGGCGAATACATCACTCTGCCCGATGTACCACGGCAAACGCTTTCAGCTATCATGCGCGGCCGCATCGAAGAGATCGCTGGTTGGGCACTCTATCAAACGGATGCCAACGACGACGCTATCGTTCGCCTAAAGCGAGCCGTAGGTGTGCTACCCGGCGACAGTGCCTGGTGGCGTTCGAGCACATGGCGGCTCGCATCGGCACTAGCCAAAGCCGGCAAGGACTCCGATGCACTCGATTGGTACATCAAAAGCTACAAGAGGGCCGCTCCGAATGCGTTCAGCTATGCGGTTATCGAGGGTCTGTACAAAAAGATCAACGGCAGCACAGACGGACTTGAACTAAAGATCGGCGCAAAGCCGGCATCGGCTGCGGCCGCCGATGCCGTCGCCCAGCAAGTTGAGCCGACACCGACGCCCGAAACGAAAATCGAGGCATCACCATCTCCGGCGGAGTCGCCAAAGGTATCGGAAACACCATCTCCGACGCCAACGGTAGTTGTCGAGGAGCCAAAACCGACCGCGACGCCCGAGGAGATCAAACCTACGCCGACTCCGGAGGCATCGCCGGTGCCATCGGTCGTGCCGGTTGCAAAGGAGTCGCCGACTGCTGTCACCGAAGAAATAAAGAGCGAACCAACCCCAACACCCGTTACTGAGACACCAAAGCCAACTGCCGAGCCCACGCCGACCGTAACCGAATCACCGAGCCCGACTTCAGTCGCCACGCCTGAAGAACCTCGGGCAACTCCTTCTCCGACACCAGAGGACAAGGCAACGGACCTGTCCGAATCAAAGAAAGAAACTGCGAGCAAGGAACTCTTTCCGCCGGTCATCATTTCCATTCCCAAGCCGTCCACGACACCAGCGGCAAAATCCCCGGAACCGGCTGCCACACCAACTCCGGCTCCTGAGTCTCCTGTTCTCGAAGCCAAACCAACCGAGGAGCCGTCTAAAACACCGTCCAAAACCACTGTCGCCGAGGGCCGTCCTCGCGTGGTGAGCACGCCGGAACCGGTCGCGGTGAAGCCCTGCACGCTTACCGTCAGCGAGGAAACAGTGACTCTGCAAAGCGGTGGCGGGGATCTTGCCGTGATCGTTGGCAGGTCGGATGACGGCGAGGAACTCGATGGCCTAACGGCTGTTTCGACGAGTCCGGAACAGGTTAACGTACGTCGTGAGCAGATCGCCGGAGTCAAGGCACGGGCACTTTTTGTTCTGAGGCCGGGAGTTCGGACTGGTGTGTTTCAGGTGTTATTCCAAATGCCGTGCGGCAAGAAAGAGATTGTCGTTCGCGTTCGCTAGTGTCGGTGATGTCGACGTTTTTGGTGTTCATCAGTGACAACTGAGACGGTGGCGATTGCGGCGAGGAGAAGGAAGACGAACATGTTCGAATTCGTCCTCAGCGGAAAATCAAAGAAGCTGTGCACCATTATCCCCACACAGCCCGCGAGAGCACCGATCGCCGCACTTTGCCTAAAACCCTTCGTTGATGAAACGACGGCCAGCCCTTTCCTGAACAGCAAAAAGATGAACAATAAGACGCATCCGATGGCGACGAGGCCGCCCTCCGCGAGCATCTGGAGATACTCGTTGTGAGCCTGCTCGACCCGCATCAAGCCGCTCCAGGTGTCATAACGCGTGAATGCGACGCCGAACGAATCAAAGCCCGAGCCGATGAGAGGATTGGCAAAAAATATCTTCAAAGCGACCGGCCAAAAATGCAGTCGTCCAGTCGACACGTCGGTGTCCGCACTGACCGCACCGATGCCGCGAAGAACCTGATCATTGCCACCGATCAACAACGCCGTGCCGATGATCACGAGCCCAAATCCGAGTGCACCCACCGCAAAGATCAGCTTTCGCTGAACTCCCGCGTTTTCCTCCGAACGCGACTTTCTCGCCGACATGAAAGTGAACAACGCTCCAAATGAAGCCATAGCGAGAAATCCTAAGAGCCCGCCTCGAGAACCGGTCAACGCGACTGCGATACCCGAGATCACCAGTGCTATAGCGAGCATGTATTTCTTCTCTCGCGTCGTGTCCCGGCCGAGCAGGAGAGCCAGCGTCAGTCCGCCGGTCATCTGCATCAGGGCGGCAAAGTGATGCTGGTTAACGAACGGCCCGAACGGGATCGCCTGCGGGGTAAGCCGCATACCGTAAATGCCGTCGGGGTTTGCGAGCCGCTGAAGTATGCCGAAGAACGCCATCGCCGCACCGAAGATAACGATGAGAACGACGATGCGTTGAAGCCGTTTCTCGCTATTTATATAAGCAAGTGCCGCCGCGAAGAACGTTGAGAAAATGATCAGCCGAATGACGAAGAAACGCGTCGAGTATGCATCTAGCGACAGCGAACTAGAACTAGAACCCGAACCCAGCGGCACAAGATGAACAACGCTAAGGGCGAGCAATCCAACGAGCGGCATCTGCAAGCTGCTTTTATTGAACAATATCCCGCCTTTGCTCCACCCGTCAGCCAGCCAGAGGCAAACGAGCACCGCCCAGAATATTGAGATGATCACCCAAGTCGCACTATCGACCGCCCCAAAAAGCACGGTTGCAAACGCAGGAATAATGCACAGCAGGGCGAATATCGCCGAGCTAATTCGCGTTGGGTCGCCGGGCTGAAAAGCCTCGATTGGATTAGATATTTGTGTCTCAGTTTCGGACATCTACAATTTCCTGATCGCGAGATCGTCGAATGTGATCGTGCCGTTCGTCGGGCACGATGCACCTGCACAGCCGTCGCGGGCGAAGCGGACGATCACGGCCTCGCTGCCTGCTGGTGCGGTAAATTTGACCGAGAACGGTGCCCATGCCGGGGCTGCCGCAAGTGCATCCGTGCGGGCGATCGTGCCAGTCGTCGCCCCATGAGCGATCTCCCAGCGGAGCGAGGCGGCGGTCTTTACATCGCTGCGATAAAAGCCGTTGAGCTCGTATGCTGCTCCCGGCTCAATCAAAACCATTTGCGAGATCGAGCGAAACGCGGCCGTCTCGAAGCTGTTGAAGACCACGACCAGAGCATACTTGCCCGCATGCACCTGCGACTCGCTCAACCCCACCTGCGGCGAACCGCCATCCGCTATCTGCCATGTGAACAGCGGAGCCTCACGCATTTTGACCTCGCCTTCGAAGCCGCCATTCGTCAACTTGCCGACCAATGCGGCATCACCGCCGCTGATCGTTGCATAGACACGAGATGCCAGTCCGAACCTCTTTGCGGCTGTCAAATCGGCGGCAAGCTTGGCCGTCGTTTGCTTGTACTTTCCCTGTTTACCTTCCGCCGAGATCCGCGACCATGCCTCTACGGCGTCATCGATACGCTCCGCTTTGATCAGGGCGACCTGTAGGGCAGCATTTGTAGCGTCGGTCTCGCCGAGTTCGGTTAACGCCTTTCGAACGTCGCCGTCGAAGATCTGCAATGCCGTCACGGCGGCGGAGGCGGCGTACTCGGGATTTGACGCCGCTGCCTTGGCCATCAATGTAAAACCTTCGCCGGTCGAGCCTTGGCGGACCAGAAAATTGCCGTACGCCCATTGGACAGCGGCATACTTTGGAGCGAGTTCGAGCGAGCGTTTGAACGCGGTCTCGGCTCCGGCGGTGTCGCCGTTCAGGTTTCGCGAACGGGCGAGGCCGAGCCAGAGCAGGTAATTGTTTGGCGAGGCCGCGGTCGCCTCGGCGTATTCACGCATCGACCGGTCGAGGTCGTTCATGTCGAACGTCCGCTCGAACGTAACTGCCGCCGCCAGCCGGACAGACGGGTCGCCGGGAGCAACCTCGGTCAGCCAATTCGCCACCACCGGCGACTCGGGCCTGGTGCGGTCAAAGGTCGGAGCGACGGCACTGGCGAAGTGCCATTTTGCTGAAAAATACGTCAAGGTGAGACACGCCACCGCGATCACGACGATGATGACGCGTGACGGAGTGCTGTCCAGCTTGATGATCTTCAACGAATTTTCCATTACATTAACTCTATGGGCTCTATCTTTAACTGTGCCCGTTTGAGCGTGACATTTGCCTCGTGGCTGACCTCGCGGATGTGCTTGAGCCGCTCGAGCGGCAGGTCTCGGATCGAGATGACGATCTCGACGACGTTCTTTTCGATGCAGATATCGGCGATCGATCCGTTGCCGTCATAGACGGTGAGGCCGTGGATCTGCTTGTCTTTTTTTACCGGATCGTCATCGATAAAGCCGATCGGCTGCAGATTCCATTCGGGGTTGTTGTTCAGCTCCCGTAGCACCATCTCGCCCCCGTCGCCCGCTCCGTAGATCAGCACCTTGTTGCCGTCCGCACCTGCCGGAAGCGGCAGCATCTGTCGAATGACGCGAAACGCCAATCGACTTCCAACCACGGCGAGCAGCAGCAGAATGCCATCAAGTAGCAACACCGTTCGCGAAAACCCTTCGAAACGATAGAGCACAAGTATCGCCAGTACGCTCAGTATCGAGCCGAGTGCGACGCCTTTGATATAGGTGATCACGTCGCCGATACTCGCGTAACGCCACAGGCCGCGATAGACTCCAACCGCAAGAAAGCCCGCGAGCTTGATCAGTACGAGTATCGGAACGGTCTTGAGAAAAAGCTCGTAGTTTTTCTCGTACTCAAACATCCGGTACATCGCAAATGCCGAGTAATAGGCTAGCGTGATCAGGAACGCATCGAGAAACACCTCGAAGATACGGCGTTTGTACGAGACGTTCAATAGGAAAGCGAACGCGGCATTTTCCTTGACCGCCTGCTCCTCTTCCTCGCCTTCATAGACCTTTACTTTCGACAAATACACGCCGACGATTACCAGCACGAGCGTGAAAAAGCCGATCAGAGCAAAGCTCTTCGACGCCTCTATGCGACCTACGAAAAGGGCCAAGGCTCCGGCGACGATGGCAAAAAGATACAACATCAGAACTGCCGTTCGCTCCGACAAACCGAGTGCGACCAGCCGATGTGACGTATGATCACGCCCGCCTTGCGATGCCTTGCGGCCCCACATCTTTCTGAGGACCGTGACAAATGTCGTGTCAAAGATCGGTACAAACAGGATCAGCACCGGCACCGCGAGGATCGCCACCACGCCACGCGAGCGCCCGCCGACCTGATTGAGCAGTACCGAGCCCGATAGCAGGAATCCAATAAACATCGATCCGCAATCGCCCATGAAGATCGACGCCGGATTGAAGTTGAAGACCAGAAATCCTACTAGTGCACCGATCAGGGCCGAGGTCAGTAGAAGCTCGTTGGTGAGGCCGTTCGAGGCGAAATTGAGTGCGAGCGAGAGGCCCGCGATCGCCGATATCCCGGCCGCGAGGCCATCCATGTTATCGAGCAGATTGATCGCGTTCGTAATGCCGATCACCCAAAAGACCGTGATCCAGATATCGACGATCTCATAGCCTGTGAGCGGCAATTTGAGCCCCGATATGATCAGAATTCCCGCTCCGATAAGCTGCCCGATCAGCTTCTGATACGGACGGATATTGAGCAGATCATCGATTAGCCCGACGAGAAAAAGGAACGAGCTCGCTCCGAATACGATGAGCGATTCGCGAGTCGGCGGCACAAACGCAAAATACGCGATCGCCGTTGCAATAAATACCCCAACCCCGCCAAGCATCGCCGTCGGCCGCTTATGCCAGCGGTCCGTCTTCGGCTTAGCCACATACCCAAATTTATGCGCGAAAGCACGCACACCAAGTGTACTAACGACCGCGAAAACCATCGCGGCCGCCCCGACAAATATTGGATTGGTGGTAAGTCCCTGCATTACAAAGTTCCGCTAATAGCTGACGGCTGGCAGCTCAAAAGCTGGAATTCAAACGGCTTTTGCAAGATTATCGCAGAAATTCAGTCATTTTTCTCTGATGACAATGATTTTTCTCAAAATCGAAGCGTTCCACCGTCCCAAACATTTCCCACACCGATAATTATTGCCTCCGAAGCATATTATGCGTCGACCACCGGCGGCTACACACTGCTTTTTGTCCCATTTTGTCCCACGACCCGCGTGGGACAAATAAGTCATTTGTATTCAATAGTTTCCGGCGATAATCTGCGTCAAAAACGTGAATTTTCGCAAAAACTTTTGTAAGACAATGTCTTACAACTACGAGACAGCCGCGTGTTCGGTCAGATTGTCAGAGTTCTCGGCAAAACTATACGGTTCGCACACTATTTCCGGTTCGACGCTAGCACCGATCGAAACGCCAGGAAATAACGATCCGCCGCTAATGTCACAATTCGCCGATAATGCCGCTAAATTTTTTGTGTGGATCAAACTCAGCCGGCTTCAGCCGATTGTCCGCGTTTCGCGGCACATAGCCACGCCCTTTAGGGCGTGGTTCGCATCGCTCGCGATTTCCGAGCCCGTTTCAATGGGCTTCCACCTCGCGGCTATAGCCATCGGGCGCTAAAGCGCGCAAAAAGGACGTTAAAACGCCCTCGGAATATCCGCCGCAATCTACCCACGCCGTAAACGACGTGGCTATGTGTGCCCTTCGGGAAGCCTCGTGAACGAGGCGATCCAAAGACTCCTAGAAAGAAAGCGATACGAAAACAATGAATATGTTGCTAATTCACCTTCACGGCTTATAATTTAAGAATAATGTCTCTATCAATCTCCAACGCAAAGAGTTTTTTTGTAATCGTATCAATCGTCTTTGTGGCTTTAACACCTGCGCAAGGCCAAGTCTTCAAACCTGATTCATATGAAGATGTGTGTCATGTATATGTTGTAGATATTGAAAAGACAAGAAAGGCGTTCGAGAGTTTTAAGCCCAGCGGGAATAGGGAGGCGGACGCAAAAGCCCTAAATGTCGGCCAAACATTGTTTCCTGTCTTTTTGACTAAATTCCAAGAAGAGGAGCTTACGACTAAACATTACCCGTTCCCCAGCAGCAAGCTATTCATCAGTGCCAGCATCTACTATACCGATGAGTCAATGGCATCGTTTTCAACCTCGCCGAAATATGAACTAGTCGATCAGTCTATGTACTTAGGCATAGCGCTTTCTGCGAAAAAGCTTGAAAGTGCATTGGCTGATGAGACTCCAAACGCTTCCATGGTGGAAGTAACCTACGATGATTTTACGAACAAGGTGCGAGCTAAGCAGTACGTAAAAGTGAATGGACGAATGTATCTCTATGGGCTTGAGTGCGACTGCTCTGCAAAACGAGAACCCGAACTGACTAAGGAACGAAAGAAGAAGTAGGACGAAAAAATTCCGCTATCGGGCTTCATCAAACATTTTGATTCGGTTAGCACGTCGTTCCAACAACATCTGATAAACCTCCGAAATATCCGCGACCATTTTTTCGGTGCGGAAATTGGGGTCGACATGTTTGCGGCCGTTTTGACCTAGTTTGTGGCGGAGGTCTTCGTCTTCTAATAGATTGGCGATACGATCCGCCAGGGCGACGTTATCAAACGCTTTGACGAGGTAGCCGGGGTAGTCGTCGATGACGACTTCGGGGACTTCAGGGTTACTCCAGGCCCGTTCGTTTCAGCATGTCGGCGTAGCGGGGGTCTGTGTTTAGGATGGCGACGCCCCGATCGACTTTTAGGAGGTAGGCAAGTCCGGATTTTTCAGCCAAAAGCTTTTCCAGCCAACCGAAGGCTTGATCGAAATCTCCCAACCATGCGGTGATCTGTGCCATGTAGAAGGGCGAAACGTTCACTTGCTTCGATCGGTCGACGAGTTCAGTCAGAATCTTACGGGCTTCTTCCTTGTTGCCGCTTTTTGCGTAGCTGAAGGCGAGGGCGGCGACCGCATCAGGGTGTCGCTTCGAGATTCTGACTGCTTGTTCCGCGAATTCGGCTGCCCTTGTAAGGTCACCTTTTTCTGCAGACGCTTTCGCTATGAACGCGTACCCGATCCAAAATTGGGCATCCAACTCGATCGATCTTTCAAAATAGCCAATAGCCGTATCATACTCGCCCATCCAATAGTATTGTCGACCGAGCAGCCATAACATTCGAGGCGATAGAGGGTCCAGATGCTGGGCCTTTTTCATCACGGTAACGGCCTCACTATGCCGACCCATTTGTCCCAAGAGGGATGCATAAGCAGAATGTGCATTTACCGAATTTTTATTTAGCTCGATCGACCGCAAGAAGAGTCTTTCGGCCTCTTTCCAGTTCAGGTACGTTTTCTCGATCCCGCCGAGGGCGGCGTGTACCTCGGCAAGCCCCGGATCGAGAGCCAGAGCTCGTTCGGCGGCAAGCCGGGCTTGAAACGAGACCGGATCAGGCGAGAGAAATCCAAAGGCACCCTGAAGGCTATATGCGTCAGCCAGTCCGGCATAGGCCAATGCATAATTCGCATCCAGGCTGATCGCCTTTCGGAAAAGTTCGATCCCGCGCTCTATATCTTCGGCCGTCTGCTTATTCGTTTGAAAGCGGCCTTGCAGGTAGAGCTCGTACGCCTCAGCGTTATCGGTGTATCTTTTCGCCAGATTGTCTTCGTCACTTTTTGAAAGGTCGATTCGTAGCGTGCGGGCGAGTTGCTGTGCGATCTCGGTGTGGATGACCACGATATCCGCTGCTTTTCTAGAGTAGTTGTCGCCCCAGATCTGCCTGCCATTGGCGACGTCTACCAATTCCGTCTGAAGAATGATCGAGTCACCTCTTTGAGTAAAACGTCCTGTAACGACCGCGTCGACATTTAGATCTTGTCGGATCTTTACAAGGTCAAAAGGCTTATTTTTAAACGAGAATGAGGTGCTTCGGGCGGTGACACTGACGTTTGGTAGCCGGGCAAGGCTATTGATAAGGCTCTCGGTTATGCCATCGGAAATATATTCGGACCCGGGATCGCCAGTGTCGTTGACGAACGGCAAAACGGCTATCGAACTGATCTGTTTTTGATTTGTCGGCCGCAAGTAAAAGTAACCAGCCATGCCCGCGACAACCAGGAAAACGACTACCGCAGCGATGGCAAATGTATTGCGATTTCCGAGTTTTGTTGGAGCTCCTTTCTGCTGGTTGCTGGAGATGAGTCTTGTCTTCCCGCTGCCAAACCGGGAGTCTGTTTGGATGTCCTGTCTGAGTCTCTTGAGATCGATCAGAACGTCGGCAATCGTCTGGTAACGCAGTGATCTGTCCTTGCACAGAGATTTAGAGACGATGCTTTCGAGCTGAAAATTTGTCTCACTTACGGGCAGATTGAGCGGAGCCGGGTCGTGCTCGAGGATCGCGACCAAGACGTCTGTTGCGGTGTCGCCCTCAAAGGGTTTGCGGCCCGTGATCATCTCGGAGAGCACAACGCCAAAACTCCAAATATCGGTCTGGGCATCCACCACCTGGGCGCGGGCCTGCTCGGGCGACATATAGTTGACCGTACCCATGACTACGCCGGGCTCGGTGTTAAATCGACGCGTCGATAAGGCGGAATCATGGCCGGAATTTTCCGTTCTATCCTCGCTGATCTTGGCGAGGCCAAAATCCAAAACCTTCACATATCCGTCGACACGGATCATTATATTTTCGGGCTTGATGTCGCGATGAACTACCTTTGCAGTGTGAGCGGCAAGCAAAGCCTCGCAGATCTGGATCGCGATCTCGAGAGTATCGGCAATGGGGATCAGCCCATTCAACAAACGTTCGCGGAGAGTAATGCCATCGACAAGTTCGGTAGCGATGAAGTGGACAGAATCCCGCTGGCCGATCTCATGAACCGTGAGGATATTTGGATGATTCAGTGCTGAAACGACCTTTGCCTCTCGCCTGAAACGCGCCAGCCGGTCGGCGTCCTCAGAGAGATGCGCCGGTAATATCTTTAGGGCGATGTTGCGGTCGAGCTCGGCGTCGCGGGCACGATAAACCTCGCCCATACCGCCACGTCCGACGACACCGGTGATCGTAAAGCGCCCAAATTGTTGTCCTGTTAGATCTTGCCCCATCGATAGTGCGAGGTGTTTTGCCTCGATCTCTAAAGCGTCACCGGCGAGAAAGCTGGCGGAAGACTCGTAATTCTCGACCATCGATTCGACCTCGCGGATCAGAGTATGGTCGCCACCACAGCTATCAGAAATGAAATCGGCGCGCAGGTGCGGTTCGCGCTCGAGGGCGGAATCGACTATTTTCTCAACCTCTTTCCAGCGTTCAGGCGTCACTAATGTTTTTGATTAATTCGCTCTTTAGCCAGGCCCGGGCCATCATCCAATCTCGTTCGACCGTCTTTACAGATACGCCAATTATCTCGGCGATCTCAGGGTTGCTCAAACCGCCGAAAAAACGGAGCTCAACGAGACGGCCCTTGCGCTCGTCCATTTTTGTCAGACGCGATAGTGCGTCGTCCAGCAATTCAAGATCCCATTGCCCGTCCTCAGATGACCGCTCGGCTACGCTGATCGAGACTCTCTGTAGATCGCCGCCACGCTTCTCGGCGTTCCGCGTGCGTGCATGATCGACCAGTATCCGACGCATTATCTCGGCCGCAACACCCACAAAATGCGATCGATTTTGCCATTCGATCCGAGTGTTCCCATTCAGACGGAGATACGCTTCGTTGATCAAAGCCGTGGCTTGCAGCGTGTGATCAGGCCGTTCACGCCGCAGATAATTTTGCGCCAACCGATGAAGCTCCTCGTAGACAAGCGGAACTAGATGACTTAGAGCATCTTTCTCTCCGCTGATTGATGCCGAAGCCGGCGAAAGAATATCCACAGGCCTTAATATTAGCCCTAAAATAGAACTGTTGTCCAAAAAAACTTTTTTCGGTGAGGGTATTGATACGAATATTCCGCGTTACTAGATGAAGGGGAAAAAGCAAAACAGATACTTGGATCAAACAGAAAAGATGAAGCGCTGCTTTTGGCCCCCAATTAAAAACTAAGGAGAATCATTATGATCAATACAAAACGACTTCGGCTGGTAGCATTATTTATCGGATTACTTTCAATATCGACCCTCGCTCAAACGAGTGAGAATCACAATTCCCCGTCTATCGAAGGTTCCTGGTCGGCGTCCGTGACGATCGACCAAGGGCCGACGATCCTGGCACTGGTTACATACGGAGCAGGCGGGGGCCTGACAGAGTCGGACATCCTTTTCCCGCCGTCGCAGGTAAGCCCAGGACACGGTAACTGGTCGGCCAAACGCCGCACGATAAGCAACACGATCGTAAAACTCAACTTCGACCCGCAAGGACAATTCGTCGGAACCATAAAGGTGCGCGAACAAGTGGTTCTAAGCCATGATGGCTCGGAATACACAGGGCGAGGTAAAGCCGAGATCTTTGATCCTCAAGGAAACCTGCTGGTCGCGATCAACTATACAACGCACGGCCGCCGGATCGGGGTGCAACAGCTCTGATCGCAACTCAAAAAGAATCGATAGAAAAGCCGTCCGGGCACGAGTCTGGACGGCTTTATCTTTGAATCGCAATAGGAGCTATCAGTCAACGATGCTTGGCAGAAAAGGCCTCTACGCGATCCGCGTGTTTGCTTAGGAGCATCTGATAAACCTCCGCAATATCCGCGACCATTTTTTCGGTGCGGAAATTGGGGTCGACGTGTTTGCGGCCGTTTTGGCCTAGTTTGTGGCGGAGGTCTTCGTCCTCTAATAAATGGGCGATACGGTCGGCGAGGCCGACGTTGTCGAAGGCTTTGACGAGGTAGCCGGTGTAGTCATCGATGACGACCTCGGGGGCTCCGTCGATGTCGAAGGAGACGCAGGGTTTGCCCATCGCGAGCGACTGGGGCAGGACGCGGGCAAGGCCTTCGCGCAAGGATGTGTGGACAACGACGTCCATTGCGGAGATCATCTCTGGGATGCGTTCCCGAGGAATGAGGCCGGCGAATACAAAATTATCGAGAATGCCGTAGCCGCGTGCACGATCCTGAAGATGTTCGAGCAGCACGCCGTCGCCGATGAGGAAGAAGCGGACGTTGGGGACGCGTTTGACGATCTCAGGTGCGGCGTCCATCAGTTCGTCGTGGCCTTTCAATGGGAATAGCCGCGCGATCTTGCCGACGACCGGTGCGCCCGGCGGGATGCCGAACTCCTCTTTTACTTTATCCGCGTCGAATTTTGCGTTGAGGAACCAGTCGAGTTCCATCCCGCTATAGATCGTTCTATATCGCTCCGGCTCGGCGATACCTGCGGCCAGGGCTTTTTTCACAATGATCTCGGACACGCTGATATAGAAATCAGTGACAGGAGCACAGATCTTTTTTACCAGACGCCAGGTTCGATTGACGACCCACGGTTGGTAGTCGTGAAAAACGAGACTGTGCAGCGTGTGGACGATGATCGGCGTCCCGGCGAGCCAAGCGGCGAGGCGTCCGAGCACACCGGCCTTTGACGAGTGCGTGTGGACGATATGGTAGCGGCCTTTTTTGATCAGCTTGTAGAGCTTCCAAAAAGCAACGAGGTCCGAGAGCGGATTGATCGAACGGCCCATCTTGGGTAAGACGATCAGATTGGTCGTCTCACGCGCCTGCGTAAGGAGTTCGCCTTCCTTGCCTTTGTCGATGCCGGATATGAAATCGACCTCATACTCAAGCATTGCATCAAGCCCGACGACTGAGAGCAGAGTATTCTCCTGCGCCCCGCCGACGATCATGCGGGTGATGATGTGGAGGACGCGGACCGGTTTAGACATTTGCTACGACAAGATAATCGCGGTCGAGGTGAATGAACTCGAAATCGGTCACGCCTGATTTGGCGAGGATGTCGCGGACCTGAGCTTCCGTGTAGAGGAAAAGGGGCGTGCCTTTCATCCAGAAACGGAAGCGGCGCAGCGGTATTCGCCACTCGACCGCCTTTGGGAAGCTCATTATCATTTTGCCTTTTGTCAGTTCTCTCATTGCCGTTATGATCGGCACCGGATGCTCGACATAATCGAAAAATCCATTGCCTGTGCAGCCGTCAAACGGAGCGTCGGCCGGGTCGATATCATCGGGAAAAGTACCGATGATAAACTCGCATTTGTCAGCGACTCCGGCGTCATTGGCGAGCTTATCGGCAATCTCGATCATGCCTTGGGCAAAGTCGATCCCAATGACCTTCTCCGCGCCCTCGCGTGCGTAGGCGATGCAAAATCGGCCCGAACCGCAGCCGACGTCGAGAATCTTTTTGCCCTCGAAGGGCCGTAGTTTCTC
Organism: Acidobacteriota bacterium; assembly: GCA_031408595.1. Classification (GTDB taxonomy): domain Bacteria; phylum Acidobacteriota; class Blastocatellia; order Pyrinomonadales; family Pyrinomonadaceae; genus OLB17. The sequence goes on from JANNWQ010000296.1 coordinate 16,316, forward strand.
GACGTTTAGCTCAAGGCGCTTCTGCACGACGCCCCGCCAGTAATTGTCAATAAACGCAGCTATCGGCCCTTTTTTAGCCTCATAGATCGCGTCAAAGCGTTCAGCGTCATCGTGAAAATGATCGCGTACTTTGTCTTCTACAGTTGGAGTTGCCATAAAACTTTATTTTAACGCAGAGAACGCAAAGATCGCAGACAAAACTCAGCGATCTCTGCGTTAAATGCAAACTAACTTATCCCCAAAACCTCGCCCATCGGGGCCATTTTGAAATCTCTCAGCAGCTTTTTCAGCCGCCGCTCAGTCGCACCCAGGTTGAAATAATGCGTCAGGGCGATCCGTCGCGGCACGTCGATCCGCGGATGGTCGGGGTCGAGTTCCCACGGGTGCAGGTAAAATGTGACCGGCTGTCCTTCGCGGTTGACGGCCTTGATCGCCTGTTTTGTTACCTGATAGGGATAAATTCGAAAATACGCCCCGCCCGAGATCGGCATCGTGAAGCCCGGCAATTTCAACGTCGAGATCGGAAACTCGACGAACTCAAACTTTTCACGTTTGATCGTATACGGAAATCGCGGTGCACCGGCAATGCCGTAGCGATAATTGAGCACCGGGAAAATGCTCGAATCGTACTTGATGCCGAGCTCGCCGAGAATATCGAGCGCCCAGAGCGAATCCTTAGTTATCGAAAAGAACGGGGCACGATGGCCGAGCACTTTCTTGCCCGTTAAATCTTCAAGAAACCCTATCGCCCGCGTCAATTCTTCCTTGAACAACGCCGGTTCCTGCTTATATATCAACGTATGCGAAAACCCGTGCGTTCCGATCTCATGCCCCTCGGCCTCAATGCGTTTGACGATCTCAGGATGCTTTTCGGCGACATAACCGAGCATGAAGAAGGTTGCTTTTGCACCTGCCTCATCGAGGATTCTCAAAAGCTTATCGCCGACCATCTCGATGCGATCTTCGTACTTATCCCAATCCGAATACGGGATCTCGATGCCTTGATACCAGTCTTCAAAGTCGATCGTTAGTGCATTTGTAATGCGATCTGCTTTCATAACATCGGACGTATAGTGGCTACTGGAGGCGTGTTGTACAAATCTAAAGCCTCGCGAAGATTTTGAACCGCTTCGTAGTGGGTTCGGCCCTGGGATGCCAATTCAAAATCCGAACATTTGGCGATAAACCAATCCCCCTCTCGCCACACTTCGTACTTCATTTCCTCGTCCATGCCGCAACTAAGATGGTAACCGGCAGAAGCACTGCGAACCGAATCTTTCATCGGTCGGCGGCACCGCATACGATCGTGCGGGATGATCGCTACCGGTTACCAAGGTCAAAGTACGAGTTTATCACTGTGGCGAGCTATCAGACCACCCGCTTATGCAGGTGTTTCTCCCTTATACCCGACTGCCGTCCAAAACGATGTCGTACTAAAGGCAATGTTCTCAAGCCCGCATCGCTCCATCATCGCAGTGATCTCAGCCTTTGAGAACCGCTGTTCGAGCCGGGTGCCAAAGCGGTCGAGGGCGTCGTTTCGCATCACGTAGAAGCTGTTGTGGCGATATTGCGAAAGCGGGAAGCTTTCGACGTTCATGCCCAGTTTTTCAAGCAGCAACGCGGTGCGGGCGAGTGGCCAGTAGAGGAGCATTGCGAAAATTTGGCTGATCGCATATCGCGGCCCGTGCGGCATTCGGCAGACGGCGGCGCGGATAGCATTACTCATTCGCCAGATCAAGCGGAACCACGCTGGGCGATTGTCGAAGCTGTAATAGAGATAGACGAGGAAAGGAGCTCCGGGTTTGAGCTTTGCGACGCATGCTCGCATTCCGGCCTCCGTGTCGGGAATGTGGTGCAGCACCCCGAGGCTATAACCAAAATTGCAACTCGCATCGTCAAGCGGAATGTTGTCTGCACCGGCCTGGGCGAATTCTACATTCCCGGCCCCGCCAAGATTGCGTTTCGCGACAGCGAGCGCGTCCTCGCTCGGATCAAATAAGTGCAGTTTGCCGACACGCGGTGCGACGAGTTTTGCCCACCGTCCACTGCCGCAGCCGAGGTCGAAACCGACGGCATTTTCGGGCAATTTATCCCACGGAAAGATGTTGAAATAGTTATCAAACATCCGACCGAGTTCTTCCTCAGTCAGAGCCGCCTGATCGAATCGCGACCACTCGTCGCCAAATCCGGCGACCACCTCGTTGTCAATATTTGCGGTCATTGTGGGTCGATAAATCGTTGAAACCAAAGCTCCAGCATCAGCAGTGACCAGATCTGGAATGCGTGGTCAAATTTGCCAGCGGTGTGCTCGTCGACGTATTTCTGCATCATTTCAGGTTTGACGACACCGCGTTTTAGAGACTTTTCGGAGAGCAGCACTCCGCGAACAAAATCTTTCATCTCGCCGCGGAACCAGCTGCCAACCGGAACGCCGAAGCCCATTTTTCGCCGGAAAACCACCTCAGGCGGAACCAGTTTTGCGGCAACTTTCTTGAGCAAATACTTGTTGCGAAACTTGTTCATCTTCAGGCTCTCGGGCAGGCTGGCGGCGAATTCGATGAGTTTGTGATCAAGAAACGGCGAGCGGGCCTCGAGCGAATTTGCCATTGACGCGATATCGACCTTGACGAGCAGGTCGTTTGGCAAATAGGTCATCTGATCGGTTAGAAGCGTCGCGTCAAGAACGCCAAGGCCATTCGCCCGGTCAAACCACTGATCAAGCACGTGCGAGGCACTTGCTCCCTTGATCGAATGTGCGAATTCGGGGGTGTAAAGATCTGGTTTCAAAGCTGGTTTGAAATTAGACATCCAACGGAAATACCTAGCTTTCACCTCTTCATTTGCAGACGTAAAAAATCGCTGAACGTCGCGAACGCGTGTCTTCCTCAGTTCCGAGGTCGGCAAAAGGTTGACCGGCCCTTCGATAAATAACTTCCGCAGAGGCTTAGGAATGCTGCGGTATAGATCCGCGACCTCCATCGCCATGTAGCGTTCGTAGCCCGCGAAACTCTCGTCGCCGCCATCGCCGTTGAGGGCGACGGTGACGTGTTTTCGGGTCTCCTTTGAAACGTAATACGTCGGGATCGCACTAGCATCGGCGTATGGCTCGCCGTAGTGTTCGACGATGGTAGGCAACACTTCGAGGGCGTTCGGGCGGACGACGAATTCGTTGTATTCGGCTCCGACATGCTCGGCAACGCGTTTGGCGTATTTGAGCTCGCTAAAATCCTGCTCCTCGAAACCGATCGAAAATGTCTTGACCGGCGAAGAGCTTTCCTGAGCCATCAGAGCGACGACCGCTGACGAATCGACGCCGCCCGAGAGAAATGCACCGAGCGGCACTTCGGAGATCATGCGGAGCTTGGTCGATTCGCGCAGGATGCGAGTCGTTTCTTCGATCGCCTCTGTCTCGCTGATCTTTATCTTCTTGGAGAAATCGGGCAGCCAGTATCGTTTTGTCTCGATCTTGCCGTCCTTCCATTTGAGCCAATGGCCGGGTTCGAGTTTGCGGATTGCTTTGAACGCGGTCTGCGGTGCGGGCACGCAGAGGAACGACATATAGCTGTCGATAGCGGCGTTATCGACCTCTCGGGATACGGACGGATGTTTTAGAACTGCCGAAAACTCCGAGCCGAAGATCAGGTCGCCGTTCGGCTGATGGGAATAGAGGATCGGCTTTTTGCCGACTCGGTCGCGAGCGAGGAACAACGATTTGTCCTGTGTATCCCAGATCGCGATTGCGAACATACCGCGAAGACGTTCGAGGCCGTCAACGCCGTACTTGTCGTACAAATGAAGCACGACCTCGGTGTCTGACTTGGTATAAAAGGTGTGACCTTGTTCTTCGAGTTCGGCCCTTAAAGTCTGGTAGTTGTAGATCTCGCCGTTAAAGACGATGGCCTTTGTTTTATCGGCGTTGTAAATCGGCTGCTGGCCGCTGGCGAGGTCGATGATCGAGAGGCGACGCATTGCGAGGCCGACGTTCTGATGGACGTAAAAGCCATCCTCATCAGGGCCGCGATGAACGATGGCGTGGTTCATCGAGGCAAGCAGTTTTTCATTCGCTGCATCGCCGTTTGCATTTACAAATCCTGTGATTCCGCACATCTGTTATCTATTCGCGAGTCCAGCTCCGGTTCGTAGCTGATGGTCGATCTTCCTTTGGGCCGCCTGACGAACTAAACGCTTATTCTCCCGTCGTTCCTGATATACCGTCCATCCAACGGCGATCATTATGAATAGAAAGACCTGGATCTGGGTCCGTTGACGATAGGCCGTGCCGACATTTCCCTGCAAAACAGAGTAAGCAACCGACAGCAGGAGGCTAAAGATCAAAACCGGAAAAGCATTTCGCAGTTTATACCTGATCGTATAACCCAATCCCAAGATCGCGAAAGGGATCATCGCCCACCACGCAAGCACCTCGGGGATGGTGATCGACTGACGCAGATTCTCGGCTTGCCAGGGGAAAGGTGCGAGCATTAGATACATAAAACCGGTTGGCACCGCGGTCAAGGCACCTTCCGAGGTCGAGACGTCCAATTCCTCGTTAAAGCCGGAACCTGCGGCCCGGGCAAGGTCGGAGCGGCTCGACTGGATGCGTTCGAGATTTCCAAAAACGCGCAATTCGACGTTGGCGGTTCTCCCGACACCGAGATACATCAGCCCAAACCCGATGATGAAAAGCACGACAGTACGGCGAAAGATCGATTGGTTTGATTTTGATACGCCGACCACAAAGCTTCCAACGACGGCGATAAACACCATGTAGAAAATGTAGAATCGCAGCGACAAAATACCGACCATCGAAAAGACCAGAAAGCCGATCGCGGCATAGCTAAACTTTTTCTGTAGTTGCAGAACCATCGTCATCGCCGCGACGAGAAGGAAAATAATTAACCCGTCTTTTAACAGCTGCCCGGACCAGATAACAAACGACGGGAAGATCGCGATCGATAGTGCGGCAAACCTCGCTACTTTCAAATTGCCAAAGATCGTCTTCGAACAGTAATAGATCATCGGTGCCGTAGCAGCGCCCACGACAGCGCAGAAAGACTGAGCAGCTAGGATGTTTCGGCCAAATATCATGTAGATAACGCCGGTAAGATAGTTCATTCCCCATCCGGCGCCACTTTCCGGGTTCCCCTGGATCAACAGCGAAGTCGTTTCGGTATTAAGGCCAAGCCAAAATTCGACGAGTGACCAGCCATTGGCATCGTAGGCAAGGGCATCGCCACCAAAAAACGTCCGCCATTCGAAAATATGAATCACCAGCCCAAATCCCATTCGCAATATCAGGCCGGTCAGAAAGACCGTCGTAATGAACTCTTTCTCGTCGGTGTAATTGCGGAACAACAGGATCGCGACCCCTGACATTAGGCCGGCGAGTCCCAATGCCGCCGCGCCCTCGGCGACCGGGATCGCGAACAAACAGAGCGCGGCCAGCAGTAAACAACCTAAGAGTAGAAACCGGTTTACCACTAATTACACGTCTCCCTCAGCACAAGATTGCTTTCGAGCACGAGCGCGTCAAAATTAGAGTTGTTGAAGGTATTTACGGCATTCAGCGGCGTGCAGACGATCGGCTCCTGTACGTTAAATGAAGTATTTAGCAGCATCGGAATGCCGGTGATCTTTTTGAACTCATCGATAAGCCGCCAATAGCGCGGATTCGTCAGTTTATTGACCATCTGCGGCCGTGCCGTGCCGTCTACGTGGACGACAGCGGGTATTTTGGCCTTATATTCCTCGGCGACCTCGATAACGGTGATCATGAATGGATCATGATGCTCGACGCCAAAAACCTCGGTGCCGTGTTCCTCGAGCATCGAGGGAGCAAGCGGACGAAACCATTCGCGAAGCTTGACCTTGTGGTTCAATATCTCGCGCATATCCGCCCGACGCGGATCGGCGAGAAAGCTGCGTGCACCGAGAGCACGCGGGCCCAATTCCATCCGTCCGTTGAACCAACCGACGATCGCACCTTCCGAGATCAATTTTGCGACACGCGGCAGTAGTACGTCGTCCTCAAGTGTTTCGTATTTGAGGCCGGCTTCATCGAGTACTTGTTGACATTCGGTGTTGGTAAATCCCGGGCCGTAATACGCGTGCTTCATCTCAAAACCACGAGGCTTACCTAGCTTCTGATGCCAGACCATCATCGCCGCACCAAGGCTACATCCGGCGTCGCCGGCGGCCGGTTGGACGTAAAATCGATTGAATGGCGTCTCGTGAAAGATGCGGCCGTTCATTACCGAATTGAACGCAACGCCGCCAGCCATGCAAAGATTTTCTTCACCGGTCATTTCGTGGATCGTTTTGACGAGGTAAATTGCGGTGTCCTCGAGGGCTTTTTGCGCACTGCACGCGATGTCCCAGTGGTGTTGGGTGAGTTCTTCGCCTTGTTTTCGGCCGGGGCCGAGTTCATTGACAATCGTTTCCGGAAACTGATAATGCTTGGCAAGATGATGATCGAGCACCTTGATCTCAAACCGAAAATCGCCGCTGCCATTGGTCGTCAGGACCTTTTCACGAAAGAAATCGTAATACTTCGGCGTGCCATACGCGGCGAGTCCCATCACCTTCCACTCGTCGCCCTTGAACATATCAAAGCCGATGTAATTGGTCACCGCCGAATAAAATTGGCCAAGACTGTGCGGCAGTTTGATCCGTTTCAGTATGTCGATCTTGTTGTCTTTCCCGCGAGAGAAAAGTGTCGTCGTATCTTCGCCCGTCCCGTCCCAAGTCAGAATCGCGGCGGAGTCGAAGGGCGAAACAAAAAACGCCGATGCAGCGTGCGTCTGGTGGTGTTCGAGGTAATGAAATTTGAAATCACTCGGGCCGAAGTGTTCGCGTAAGCGCTTTGGATGTTTGAACATACCAAGATAACTGTCGCTTACTTGAGCAATGCCGCGATCCGCTCGAGCCTTAAACATTTCGCGCGAGATCAACGCCGATCTCGCCGCCTGCATAGCCTTGTGCCGCAAGATCCACGGCTTCCAGTAATGCCCGACATGGGCAACATCCTTGAGAGTGATGCCGGCTTGTTCGAGACAGAATTCGATAGCTTTGTACGGAAAACCGCTGTGATGCTTGACCCGCGAAAAACGCTCCTCCTCGACAGCCGCCACCAGCTCGCCATCCTTGATGAGCGAGGCTGCGGAGTCGCCGAGCGTGGTCAAACCTAAGATGTACACTTAACTTTCTAACGGAAGGCCGAGATCGTAGAGAGCTTCGGGGTCGAAATCCACATCGTTTGCCCAAGCTACACTACTAAAGCAAACGCGTGCGGTTTTGAACATAGCTATGTCCTGTAATTCCCGGAAAACCCCTTTATCGAGGTATGGTTTCATATCGAACAGCTTTCGTTTTCCGTCCTCAAACGTTAGTGCAAGCGTGTAATCGTCTCTCGCTTCAACTTTTTTTACTCGCCAGTACATACTTCTACCTTAAAGGCTCAATTGGGAAGGGCTTTTCTGAATTCTGACACAGCTCCCAGTCTGCGATCAGTTCGTCCCGATGTATTTCGATCCACGCTTGCACTAACCTCGTCTGCCGATTCGGAAAGTCTCCCGTCTTTTCACCATCTTCGATCGAGAATACTGCTTCGTTGCCCTGATAAACGGCGTGGATATGCGGTGGGTTGTGCTCCTTCGGCGGATAGAACATCCGAATCACAATACCGAAAAACATTGAAATAGTTGGCATAAGATTCTATTTCACCAATGCTCGGCTAGTGAGCTCCGCCGTCGCCCCTTCAACTCTATCTTCTGCTTCCTGCGTCGCCAGCCACGCGAGCAATTCTGCCAGCCCATCTTCGAGTGTCACTGAAGGCTCGTAGCCGAGCATTTTTCTTGCCTTTGAGATGTCTGCGACGCAGTGGCGTATGTCGCCTTCGCGGTATTTGCCGACGATGTCGCTTTGGATGTCTTTGCCGAGGCCGCTAGCTAGTAGCTCCGCGATCTCGCGGACGCTGGTCGCACGGCCTGTGCCGATGTTGAACGAATTGTAATCGCCGCCGTCCGTGTCGATGGCGAGCAGATTGGCTCGAACGATGTCCTTAACGTTCACGAAATCGCGAGTCTGTTCCCCGTCCTCGAAGATCGTCGGAGCCTGATCGTTCATCAATCTCGACGAGAAGATAGCGCAGATACCGGTGTATGGATTAGACAAAGCTTGGCGCGGACCGTAGACGTTGAAGTAGCGAAATGCGACGGTTGGTATCTTATACGCACGTCCAACGGCTAGGCAGTATTGCTCCTGATCCTGTTTGCTCACCGCGTAAACCGACGTCGGGAAAAGTGGCTTGGCTTCGGATGTTCCGATCGTTTTGAGAGGAGAGTCACAGGTCTCGCAACTAAAATCCCACTCGTGTGCCTCAAGTTGCTCGCTTGGCCGCAGAAACGGATTGACGTTCTCATTACACGTTTCGCAGCAATAGGCACCTTCGCCGTAGATAGACATCGACGATGCGACAACGAGTTTCTTGAACTGCTTTGGCCGCTTGACCATCTCCTCAAGCAGAACGGCGGTCCCGAGATCGTTCGCCTTTACATACTTGACGATCTCATACATCGATTGCCCGACGCCTACCTCGGCCGCCTGGTGATAAACCACATCGATCCCGTCGAGAGCCGCTCGAACAGCCTCCTGGTCGCACACATCAGCATGGATAAACTCCGCCTTCGGGTTCAAAAAGTCAGGCACTTTACCGCCATGCACCTGTTCGACAAGCGAATCTAGAATACGGACGTTGTGGCCGCGCTCGACGAGGGCGTCCACGAGGTGTGACGCAATAAAACCGGCGCCGCCGGTCACGAGAATGTTCAATTTATCCATGCTAAGCACGCTTTGCGGCCGTGGCCACGCTGCGGAAAATTTCGAGTACCTTTGGCGCGATCACTTTTGCCGAGTATTCGTCCTCGACAGTTTTTCGTCCCGCCATCCCGATCTTTTGCCGGAGTTCGGGTGAGTGAAGCATCAATTTCAGCTTCTCGACCCACTCGGCGGTGCCGTCGGCAAGGTAGCCGTTTTCGCCATCTTTAATGATTGTAGAATTTACACCGACCGGCGAGCAAATGGTTGGTATGCCGAGGGCCATGTATTGCAGTGCCTTGAGCCCGCATTTTCCGCGGCTCCAGTCCTCGTCCGGCAGCGGCATAAGGCCGATATCGATCTCGCGAAGGTCATCGAGCTCGGTCGACGAACGCCACTGCATAGCCTCAGTATCGACGCCCGGGATCTTGTAATTCGGTGTTCCGATGACTCGAAGTCTAAAATTCTCGGTCTTCGCGAGTTCCTGCAGCACATCACGGATCGTATCGAGATGCTGGACGGTGCTAAAGCTGCCGCTCCACCCGATCGTCACGGTTTCGGGCTCGGAACGCTCGACGACGGTGTATTTATCCGTATCGATCGTCGTCGGAATGATCGTCAGATTCTCGTTGTGTTTGCTGCAATAATCGGCGAGATATTCATTACCCGGCATTATATGAGCCGCAAGGCTGCATATCTCTGCCGTCTTGCCCGGAAATTTTAGATAACTAAGATAACCGTTTGAAGGACTTTTATACGAGACAAAGATCGCGTCGTCGAGGTCGAAAACGATCGGCACGCCCGCCTTTGCTATCTTTCGCTCAAACCACGGTGCCCCTAAAATTGCGGCTTCACGAAAAAGGTAAACGAGGTCGTAATCCGCGACACTATCGAGGTCGCGGCTCCGGAGACGCATGTTTTTTGTGACCGCTCCGACCTTTGCGAGGACATTTCCGCCGGTGTGGAGAACTGCTTTAAGTTCGGCGGTCTCGAATGGTGCGTACGCCAATTCGACACCGCCCGCCGCGAGTATCGGTTCCCATTGTTCAATGCGAAAACGCTGCCCGGGCGAGGTGTCATAGATCGATGGAACTACAGCCAAAACTCGCATACCAAAACCTAAAATGGTAGCAAGTGCCCGTCAGCTTTGCAATATCTTGTCGTAAAGACGCCGATAACGCACGCCGCCGACAGTTTCGAGGTCAAAGCGACGTCTTGCCGTTTCTTTACAACGCTCGGAGACATTCCCGAGGCGTCGAAGGCGGAAAAGGACATTTTGATAAGCTTCCGGCTCGAATTTATCGATCAGCAGTCCGACCTTCTCGGTCAGAATGAGCTCATCGACATCGCCGACTCCGGAATTTGCGATGATCGGCAATCCGGCGGCGAGGTATTCCGGGATCTTCGTTGGTGAGCGAGATTGCGTCGCGTACGTTGCCTTAACAAACGAAAGCCCGACATCCGATGCACTCAGAAAGGCAGGAATTTCCGACGGATCGACTCGGCCGACAAACATATCGCTCGCTGAGAATCCACGTTCTTTCAACAGCATTTCGATCTCTGCCGGATCCGATTGTGTTAGGAACATCGCAAACGCTCGCTGATCGAGCTCGCGGGCGGTTGCCATCAGATCAGCCAGTTCTTTCGTCAGATACAAACCGCCGAGGGCTCCGACGTGCGTGTAAACCGTACGACCTGCGACACCGAGTTTCTCGCGCATTTCGTCGCGATGTGAACCGATGTCCGGTGGGAATCGTTCGGCAAAATCAACGCAGCAGGGAATTACTTCGACCGGACGTGTCTCATCGACGAGGATCATTTCACGTGCTTTTTCCGTCAACACAACAAACCCATCCGACTCCTTCATTAGCCAACGCTCAACGCGTTTCGCTGAGCGATAGAGCAGGCCGTTCTCGGGCCAGACTCCGGCGTCGGTGTATTCCTCGGGAAAAAAGCCGCGGATGTCGAAGATGAGTTTTGGTTTGCGCCCTGAGAATTTGCGTGCGAGTGCCCCCATCAGCGTTGCTACATGGACGCGACCGTGGAGGACATCGATCTTATCTGTCGCGATCTTTTTCCGAACGGCTAGCGAGCCCACCAAGATGTCCCAAGCTGTAGCAATTGCCGATGGACGCTTGTGATAAGCACGGAGATGCCATTTGATGCCTTTCTCAGCAAGTTTGACCCGTTCCGTTTCTACCGCTGCCGGCGTCCACTCCGTCGATATTTCCGGCTCAAATGTGATCAGCGAAACATCGATCCCGCCTTTCGCTAGCTCCTGCAAATACGGGAGAACCTGCGTCCGAACGAGCGGCTGCCTGAGGCCGAAATAGCAGATATAGAGCGTTTTTTTCATCGGTCAAACTCGGCTACGACAATCGAACGATACGCATTGTCCGCTGTAGCTCGTGGCATTATCGGCAGGGCGACGCCAGCGGCGACGTTGGCGGCGATGTAAATATACTTCGATCTTGCCGCAGCCCAACGCAACGCTTTTGCGGCGGATGAATGTTCGGAATAGAGCGTTTTTATGCGGACGGTGCGGCCGAGTCGCGACGATTCCGCCTCTATCGCCGACGCGATGTCGTGCGATTCCGGATAACTGTCGCGAAGATGTTCCTCAAGCCATTCCGGCAGCGGTAGGTTGCGGTGATGGAGTTCGTAGGCAAATGCGTCGTCGATCTTCCGGGCATACTCGCCGCCGGGGAAAGTGATAACGATCGCCTTTCGAGCTACCCGAACCATCTGCTGCACGGCACTTTCTCGCAGATCGACAGGCAGATGTTCCAAGACATCGACCGACACCGCAAGGTCGAATGAGCCATCGTCAAACGGCAAGTCGAGGATGCTGCCGTGGATGTATTTCAGCGACGGGTCGACGTCGCTTGCCGGCAATATATCGACACCGGTGATACTCGCCGTCGGCATAAATGCGGCGAGGCCATGATTGCCGCAGCCGGCGTCGAGGATCGTCGATTCAGGCCCGATCATTGGCCTCAAAACGCTCGCGACATCGATATTGCGGCATCGGGTGTCCCAGCCAAATTTGTAGATCAGATCGTGGATCGCTGCCATATTAATTCGGCGTAAACATCGGTATCGCCGTCATCGAGCGGGTGCACCTCGACGCATCTTGGTTCCGCCCGTAAGCCGCAGGAACCGAGCGATGTTTCGCGGGTCGTAGGCCACGCTTGTCAGCGAGTGGTGGACGAACGCGCCATACCATCCGGCTGCCAAATACGATCCGGCCAGAGTCAGGTGCAGATTACCGTAGGCCCGCCTCCTGATCGCAGCAACGTCGGCGGCGGGTTCTGCGAACGCTTTCTCGAACGCGAGTATCATGTCGTGTTCCATCGCCCCTACGTTTGCGTGCATATTCGAGTCGTGAACGCGGTAACGCAAAAGCACCTCTTCCACAAATGCTACCTCGTATCGTTCACTTATCCGGCAGAAAAGATCCCAGTCAGCCGAGGTCGAGAGTCGAGTGTCAAAACCACCGGCTTCGTCGAAAATCCGACGCGGCAAGACTATCCCGCTGCCACCACCATAGACACACTCGATGGTTAGCATGAAGAAATCCGGTGTGCGTCGGCCATCAAGGCCATTCCGCTTTTTAGCCAATACGTTTCCGTCGCTGTCCACTTCATCCACGGAAACATGTACCATTCCCAGAGTCGGAACGGCAGCAAACTTTGCCATCTGCAATTCGAGCTTTCGCGGCAGCCAAACGTCGTCGGCGTCTAAAAAGGCGATGTATTCGCCTCGACTTGCCTTGACTCCATTATTTCTGGTCGCAGAAACCCCTTGATTTTGTTGAAAGATGCCGGTCACTTTTTCGCCAAGGCTTTCTATCGTCATTCGCGAAGCGTCCGACGAACCGTCATCCACAACAATGATCTCGATATTCTCATAAGTCTGAGCGAGCACGCTGGCGATCGCCTCGCGAAGATAGTCCGCGTAGTTATAGTTGGGAATGATCACGCTGACGAGCGGCGATTCCATGCTTATTTCTTCTCTGCCCACGTTTGAATGTACGTGCCCATCTCGCCGAGGCCGCTCAGCCGTGTGATGGCCCGCGAGCCGAGACTTTCGACCTTGCCAGTTAGTCCCCCGCTCGACGGAACAAGGCTCGTGCCACCGAAAACCTCCCAGAGCTTTGGCTCGAGGCCGTGCTTGCAGAGAAGCTTTTTGAGCGACCGTGGGCCAAACCCGAAAACGTGAAACGGCGAGAAGGTCGGAGCAAGATTGACGCACCATTTACGGCCACGGAGCTTTTGATAGAAGTTTCCAACCTTGAAAAACAGCCCTTTTTCGTTGGGCACATCGAGCATGATAAAGCCGCCCGGACGCAGCACTTCGGCTATCTTCCTAATTACCAGATCAGGGTCGTAGAGATGTTCGAGCACGGCAGAAAGAATGACGATGTCGAAAGTTTCCGGTTCGATATTGCAATCCTCGATCGCACTTCGCCAGACCTTTGTTCCCGAGACGCGTTCGGCGTGGTCGGCAAACGTCTCGGACGGCTCGACGCCTTCGCAGTCCCATCCGGCGGCGATCGCGGCCGTCAGAATCTCGCCTCGCCCAACTCCGACGTCGAGGAGCTTGCCTTTTCTTCCCAAAAGCTTTTCCGCCATCGCGAGCATCTCACTAGCACCGTTTAGGCGATTATCAACATCGTGATGAGCAAAATAATCGTCCGCCTCCATGCCGTAATGCTGGCCGAGACCGCGTTCCGGGATCGGCATCGGGTTTGGAAAGATCAGCTCACAACCCCCGCATTCCCATATATCGGTCTCAACCCCGAGGCCCTGGCGGTGCGAAGTTCCCCCGCGTGAGCCTATAAATCTGGTCGGCGCGGCATTGCAGATCGGGCAGTCTTGCACCTTCCAAATATAGCCGTCGCGAACCTCGCTGGCGGTTTGTTCAATCGAAACCATAACTTAGAGCCTACAAAGATTTGCGTTTCACCACAACCCTAGTCCGCGATCGCGTAGACATCGATACCGCCATCGCCAAGCGGTGAAAAATCGTGAGTCTCGCCGATCAGTTCATCGGTCTCGGAATGTCTAATCACGTATCCAAAGCCATGCAGATACGCGACCATCTCATTCGGACTCGTGCCATTTTTGAGCAGCCGAGTGTAGCCGACCTCGATAAAAAGCTTCGGCTTGTGGGTCGTCAGCAGATGCTTCGCCCCGCGAAGAGCATGCATCTCATAGCCCTCGATATCGATCTTGATGACATCAACTTTCGCGATGCCGTTTTCGACGATGACATTATCGATCGTGTCGACTTCGATAGTCGTAAAATCATCGAACTGAGATGCCTCCGTCTCACTGAGAATGCGGTTCATACCGCGATTATTGGGATCGATGCGGAAAAGCTTCAGCGTTTGCCTGCTGTCCGAGACGCCGAGGTTGAAGACGTGAAGATTGTCAAAATCATTCAGCTCAATGTTTCTGGAAACGTTTTTGTAATTCCGCTCGTCCGGTTCAAATCCATAAACAAAACCTTTCTTTCCAGTCATCCGTGCAAAATTCAGCAACGTTTCACCGATATTTGTGCCAACGTCGAGTACGGTGTCGCCGGGCTTTACCAGCGAATAAAGCGAATCGCGCGTCTTATCCTTCAACCCCCAGTAAACAAACCACTGCATCAGGCAGCTGTTGTCGAGTTCGTAATGGACACCGTCTCGAGTCGCACGCCGAATCGTTCCGCTTCTGTAAAGGTCGGGTGGCGGGATTATTTTAGACGTGTTCCCCTGAAATTCAGTCCCTTTGACGAAAAGCAAGAGCAACTTTTCAAAGGGCAGAAAAGTAAAGATCTTGCGCAGTTTCAGTAGATTGGTCTTAAGATTGGCCATGCCTAAATGGGTTATCGTTTACGGCAAACGGCGAGCAATGTTGTCGCGGTCTCTACGTCACGTTCATCAAAATTGTAATCCATTTCGATTGGATAGAAAGGTTTGCTCCAGATCATTTCGCTCAGACGTTCTCGGAGGGCGAAGGGGATCTTGTTGAATATCTTCCAACCGACAAGCCGCACTTGCGTCGTTACATCCTTAGGTAGATTCTTTTGAGCCTCGTAAAAGGGCGGTATTCCGGTCGCAGGGTCGAGGGTTTGGCCGAGAAATTGGTCGATAACGAATGTCGCCTTGATCTCGTCGCGTAGTTCCTGCGGCGTGTATTCGTGGATGTGAAACGGATTTGACCATTTGCCGTTCACGGGTTTTGAATAGTTAGCGTTCGGCGTCGAAAGGAGCAAGATGCCGTCGGGAGTTAGCACGCGTGCGAGTTCTGCGAGAAAAGCGGAGCGTTCGTGCAGATGTTCGAGGGTCTCAA
The DNA here is from genome assembly GCA_031408595.1 of Acidobacteriota bacterium. Classification (GTDB taxonomy): domain Bacteria; phylum Acidobacteriota; class Blastocatellia; order Pyrinomonadales; family Pyrinomonadaceae; genus OLB17. The sequence goes on from JANNWQ010000296.1 coordinate 31,471, forward strand.
AAGAAGTGATCACATCAAAGCTCGCATCCGCAAATGGTAAACCGAGTCCGTTGCCGAGAAGAACATCCGCCCTTTCGTCACATTCTGCCAACGCTTCCGCAGCCGCGATCGGATCGACATCGACGCCCGTCACATGCCTTGCCTGCTTTTTTAATATCGCGATGCCGTAACCGGTTCCGCAAGCGATATCGAGCACCGCCTTATTCTCGACAAACGCTAGCGAAAAGAAATACCGGGCCGCGTGTTCGCCCCAGTACGGCGAAAGCCGTCCGGCGTCGATCACATTTGCACCTTGAAATCTTTCCGCAACCGCCATTTAACGTTCGTCCACCCACTTTTTGTAGAGTTCGAGATGCCGTTCGACCATCGTCGCGGCGGAAAATCGTTCGCGAACTGAGTTCATGCCGGCCACAGCCATCGCTTTGCGACGATCCAAATTACTTGCGAGTTCGAGAACCGATGCCGTGATCGCATCCGGATCATCGGGTTCGATCAAGATCCCATTCACATTATTCTCGACAACCTCGCTTGCACCACCGACTTTGGTCGCAATTACCGGAAGGCCGCAGCCCATGGCTTCGATCAGCACCTGCGAGAATGCCTCGCTCAGGCTCGGCTGGACGAAGATATCCATAGCGTTATACACCGCAGAAGCGTCGTCGCGCCAGCCAGCGAAAGTTATCCGGCGTCCGAGTCCGAGACGTCCGACGGTGTCCTCGACCTCTATTAGTTTCCCTCGGCCTGCTAGGATGAGCTTGGCATTTGGGATCTGTCGTTTGACCTCATCGAAAGCATTCATCAATTGAACATGTCCCTTCCCCGACGCAAAATTGGCGACATAGCCGATCACAAGATCGTCATCGGCAAAGCCAAATTCTGCCCGGGTTGCTGCTCGCTTTCCGGCATTTGGCGTCATCTGCTCGAAATCGAAACCGAGGTATACGACCTCGATATCATCGCGACGAATGCCATCCACGTCGAGCATATATTGCCGAGCCGCCTCGGAGACGGTCATCACCGTATCAGCCCTTTCGGCCATCCATTTGTCGGCGCACACGTGAAACGCTGAGCCCAGCATTCGCACGACGCCAGTGTGATGCCTCATCATTGCGAATGTCGTATCGCCAAGCTGTTTCTTTGCAAATGCCGCGGCAAGGCCCGAATAGAATAGATGCGTGTGAAGGATATCTATCTTTTCGCTTCGCACAAGCTCGGCAACCTTCTTGCGGGCCGAAAAGATCTTTCGGCTGCCCATCGCATCGAGCGAGTGATAGGCGACACCTGGAAATTGGGCGAGCCACGACGGAGCGGTGCCGCTGCCGAGTTCGACGAGCAGCAGCTCGATGCCTCTAGCGGTCAGACCGGCAGTGATGTTCCTAAAATAATCGCCCGCGACCGGACCGTCGCATAAATGGCAGACTCGCATGATTTAAGACGGTATCAGATTCACGTCGAAAAGGTCAGTTTGCGACGTAAACCACTCGCGTGTCGGCCGCGTCCCGTCGAAGTCCATATCGAGCTTGTATTCGCCGACAAGATCCCAGATCTCACCTAGCGATTGACCATTTTTCTTAATAAATTTGGGATGCAGGCCGAGTCTCGCGGTCGGACGCTGAGTGGTGAAAACTTCGCGGGCACCGATCAAAACGTCAAGCTCGGCTCCCTCGACATCGATCTTGATACACGAAACACTTAGGCCGCGTTCGCGGACAAATTCGTCGACGCTGATGAGCGTGATCGGTATCTCGGTCTTGCTCAGCTCGCTGCGGACGAGCGAATTTGCATTCGAGATCTCGCTGCCGGTGTCGTAAAAGACGGTCTCGCCGCGTTTGGACGAGACGGCTTCGCCTCGTATCTCGACGATGTCGCCGCAATCATTGAGAGCTACAACTTCCTCCAGGACGCTGCGTGTGAATGGAGTCGGTTCAAAAGTAAATACCTTGCCAGTCGGGCCAACAAGCTTCGCCGTCGTGACAGCAAAAAGCCCGATGTGGCCTCCGATATCTAGTACCGTGTCGCCGGGCTTCAGATTCTCGTGAAAGAAATCGAACGTCTCCGGCTCATATTCAGCCTCGTAATAACGGCTCCATTTTGGCGGAAAACGGATCTCTTCGCCGCCTATGTGGCGGTTAAAGCCTTTGCCGAGCGTGATCGCGTCGATGGTCTTATATGCGAGGTCTTTTACGAGGCTCATTTACGGTCCCCCGTACTCGCGTAGTTGTTTATTTGGAGAGCTTTCATGCCTTATATGCAATGGTCAAAACGTGACTCGGCAAGCGGTCATTGGGCATGATCTTTTCGAAAACCCACGCTATTAGGTTAACTGCAAAACAAAAAAGCCACAACAAAGGCCGCAATAACAGCCCGATCGGGTACAACCACTTGTTCCAAAGAAAAACGTACTCGTAAACGTACAGGTTGATCATAACGGCCAGCGTTATGGCCATGTCGTTGATCGGGACGATCTTCTCAACCGTCAGTCCGTGCCGCTCCATTATCACCGGCAAACCGGCCGGGCTGAACCTGTAGTAATCGTGCTTATCGTGTATTGGATACACAAAAGCCGCAGTCGTGATAAGCGTTCCGCCCGGAGCGAGGATGCGTGCAAATTCCGAGATCGTTCGCTCAGGATCTGGCAGATCAACGATAACTTCCGTACAGAGAACGGTGTCGAAACTACCGTCCGCAAATGGCAAATACCCCGCATCGCCGCATACATCGGCGCGGTTTCCCCGATAGCCGCTGATCGGCGAATAATCCAGCCCGTAGTGCTTGTCTACGAACGGAGCAAAGTCCGTCTCGTGCGGTTTGATCCCACATCCGACATCGAGCATCCGGCCGTGAGCCGCACGCGCGTTGTCCCTGACCACTTGTTTTAGACGCCTGACGACCCAAAAAGCCGAACCAAATGGCGTCCCGGCGATATTATTCTCAGTCCACAGAATATCTGCCGTCTGAATGCGCCGTGCAAGAGCCGCGAGGCCGGTATGTTGCTCGCGTTCGTGCGTAAGGGTCGAAAATTCCGGGAGCTTAACCGGCCGCATTTGCAGTCCTCCAAAATCCGGAAACGAATCCGTAAAGTTCGATGATCGAGTCTTTTCGATATATCGCGATCAACACGCTCGATGCGATACAGCCGACGAATGCCCAGATCGGTAGTTCGTACGATACGATCACGGCACCGACAAGGCTCGGCACAAAGGCGAGAAACGTCCACGAATATGGCATTCCGGATTCGCGGCGAAGTAACACGGCGAAGATGATCACGCTTGCTGCGTACGCTAGAAAAGTCGCCCATGCACAGCCAACCATTCCGTACTTAGGTATTAGATAGAAGTTTGCGGCGATATTTGCCGCCGCGGCAAAGCATGACGCGACGAGCGAAATATAAGTCGCCGAGGTGGCATTCGCAAAGGCCGCATAACCGACAGCAACCGGTATCCAGAATATCGAGCTGGCGAGTAAGATCCACAGCGGCAGCACTGCACCGCCAAACTCGGTTTTGAATACGAGTGGAATAAAAAAGTATCCGAGGCTAGCAAGAACCGCACAAGCCGCTCCCCAGGCCAGAACGAGAGGCGGCAAAATGTGTCGAAAGAAGTGGAACGAGCGTTCGCCCTGCGTCTCGGCTTCCTGCGTCAACAACAATGGCAGCAGGATGGTGTTGGCGATCGTCGGCACCTGCATCGCGATGCCGTTTATCTGAGTTGCGACGGCATAGACGCCGAGGTCGGCTTTTGAGAGAAATTTCGAGATAAACGCCGCATCGACGTAGTTGCCTGACAAGAATCCGACAAACCAATACGGCAGCAACGGCAGAGAATAGACGAGCGTTTTCTTAAAGATCTCGGCGTCGAGCGAAAAGCGTCGAAAGATCATGCTTCGCAATTGAATGACGCCGACCAGCATCATCGCCGCCGAACCCGCGATATAACATATCACCGCCGAGCGAACATCGATGGTCCCCGAAAAATACAACGCCGCGACGCCTGCGAGAATGATCAACCGCTCAAACATCTGCAGCATTCCCTGGCCGCGCAGCATCTTTGCCGCCTGCATCCCCATTTGCACATGCATCCAAAATGCCGAGATCACAAAATGGACCAGGACCAGCCACAACATGTCCGGCGTCAGCCTCAGCCAGTCACCTAGGAACGGGAACCAAAGGGACGTGCCTGCGAGGAGCAAAGCAAGATTCGCCGCGAGTATGAGAAGGCGGCTCCAAAAGGTGCGGGCGATAGCTCCGCCGGAAACAAATTCGTCCACGCCAAAACGGATCACTGCGACAGTCGTCCAGTTCGTAAAAAGCTGGACGATCTGCGATGCGGCGATGACCGCGAAAACACCGCCGTAGCCATCCGACCCGATCTTTTGCGTGATAAGCCAAACGGCCGCAAACGCAAACGCCGAGCTCCCAACCTGATAGATCAGCAGCCAAAAGTAATTACGCGGAGCGTGCCGCACGTCCCAGTCGGAGCTTTGCCGCTCCGAGACAGGCATCTGAGAGACAGGATTTTCACGCAGTTCATCCATCGAGTATGCCCATCATGGCGAGTACAGGTGCAAAGTATCTATAGAACGGTGCAAGGATCTTGTTGATCCAGAGGTCGTCCTGTTTTCCGTCTACCGCGATCACAGTCTTACCGTTGAATTTTGCGATGCTCAGATGATGCCCGCCGCGGGCGTTCCAGCTATGCTCGAGTTCGAAATAATGGTCGGTAACAACAGATTCGGAATAGCTTGTTTTCGTAAGGTCAGTGATCTCAAGAATACCAATATTGCGTCCGTATTCACCTGAGCCGTCCTGGGCGATGCGGTAGAGCTTGCCATCGAGCAGTATCGGGCTGCCGCCGCATTGACTGTATCGCGGGTCATCGGTGATCGGGTTTTTTTTATGGGGAATCAGATGTCCGTCTTTGAGATCGTCGGTGTAGTAGAGCTCGAGGCCGTGTGCCGAGGTGGTGAAAAAGTACCAGACGCCATCGTGTTTGGTAAGCGACGAATCTTTGTACGACCCGTGCAGAAGCACTCGATCCTTGACCAGTTTGTGTGGAAACTCCTCGAACCGGTACAGTACAACCTCATCCGTCGCGAGTGTCTCGGGCATTAGGTAGATAACGCCATCGTCCTCAAATACGAACGGGAAAGACAGGTGAAAAGGTTCGATGAGTATCTCGCCGAGCCATTCGAAATTCACCAGATCGCGGGTTCGCTTCGCCTCGATCCTGCCGTGTTCGCCCGAAGCTTGGACCTCGTAAAACATGTAGAGATATTCGCCGTGAGGGAAGAGAAACGGATCAGCATAAGTGTGTACATGCTGATGTGATGCCCGTTTTCGGCGGGAATCAAGCACAAAAACCGGTGGGCTGAACGCGCTTTCAAACGAAAAAACACCATCCTCAACGTAGACCGCAATGCTCCAGACACGATTCTTTTTGAGTTTACCGAACAAGGATAAATACTTCTATAGAATTGAACGCTAAATGATGGCAAACCATCACGCCCAATGCAATCCATGATAGCGATTAGCGACTCTGCGTCGGATTTACAATAATCAGACTGGCCTTCGAAATGTCGACAAGAAGGAAATTAACATCTTGATCGAATCTCTTTTCACAAACGCAATGATACCGCTAACTGCCAGGCAACCGATAAGCGCCAAGACGGGGGCGTCGAGCAGCGTTAGCAATAGAACGCTGATCACACTCGGCACGAATGCAAAAAATGTCCACGAAATAGGCATCTTGGCCGAAAACCGCAACAATATCGCAAAGGTTACGACACTTGCAGTAAATGCGATCAGCGTCGCGATCGCACAACCGATCATGCCGTATTTTGGAATGAGAATGAAATTCGCCCCGACATTCACAACAGACGATGCGGTCGCTGCGACCAGCGAGATGTAAGTTGCCGAGATAGTATTGGCTAAAGCGGAGTACCCGATCGCGACCGGTATCCAAACGACTGTCGCAGACAATAAGATCCACACCGGAACTGCGGCCGGAGAAAAAGGTTCTCCGTATATGATCGGTATCGCAAAATAAAATACTAATCCCATTGCGGCGCTCGCTACGCCCCACATCAGGACAATTCCGGGTAGCACGTTTCGAAAATAGCCGAACGAACGTTCCTTTCCGCTCTCGGCCTGCTGCGTGACCAGCAGTGGCAGTAGCACGGTATTCGCTAGGGTGGGGACCTGCATCGCGATGCCATTTATCTGCATTGCAAGCGAATACACGCCGAGATCAGCCGTCGATAAGTAAGACGTGATAAAGATCGCATCGAGATAACTACCCGAAAAATAGCCAACGAGTCCGTACGGAACAAGCGGGAGTGAATACACTAGGATCCTCTTAAAATCTTCCCTTCGAAACGCGAATCGTTTGAAAATGACCGATCTCAATTGGATCAATCCGGCAATCAGAACTAATGCCGGGGCTACGATGTAGCAAATTACGGCGTACTGAAACTCCAGCGAGCCTGAAATTATAAGGGCGACAATGCCGGCGAATGTTAATACTCGCTCACCCATCAGCAGAAAGCCCTGCGCACGTAACATCTTCGCGGCCTGTAACCCTTGCTGCAGATGAAGCCATACAGCACTGACAGCAAAATAACCGATAACGAGCCAGAATGATGCATGCGACAGCTTCAGCCAGCGTGCAAGCGGATCGTACCAAAGGAATGAAAAAGCGAGAACGGCGATCAGATTTATCGTTAAAATCAGAAACCGAGTCCAAAATGTGCGGGCGACTGCCGCCGTTTCAACAAACTCATCAACCCCAAAGCGCACGACCGATATCGCCGTCCAATTGACAAAGACAAGGACGACCTGCGACGCGACGATAACAGTGAATATGCCGCCATAGCCCTCCTTACCGAGGTGCTGCGGCCGCGTGATCAGCCAAACCGATGCGAACGCTGCGAGAGCGCTGCCGGCCTGAAACAGGATCAACCAGAAATAATTCCCGGGAGCATTCCGGATGTCCCAACCCGAGCTCTGTCGATCAGAGGACTGCGCCGCCACGGAATTTACGTCGATCTGGTCAGATATCACGTGGCAAGTGTATTTTTCTATTGAAGCGGGTGTCAAACAAACGCGGTGGGAATCCGCTGATTATTGGCGTTGGCAGAATGTAATGCGGTTCGGCGATCTCGGATTTTAACTTATCCATTCGGATTCGCCGCGAGGTTTATTTTACCGTTTCCATCGGCTACACTTTCCGTTCCATTCTGCTTCTGCTCTTCGATTGATTGCCATACTTTTCTCCTTTAGGAAACACTTGTTATCGTCGCCACAGTTGATTGATTTTTCTATGCTTCTTTCGGCATAGTATTGGCAATATCAATGACATAACGGTAGCGAACCTCACCATTTTTCATCTTTTTAAATGCGTCGTTAATTCCTTCCATCGCAATTATTTCAACGTCGGGCGTGATGCTGTGTTCGCCGCAAAAGTCTAAAACTTCTTGAGTTTCAGCAACGCCGCCGATCAGTGAACCCGCTACATTTCGGCGATGAAAAGCCACTTGCATATTGTCGGTTTCTTGTTTGAAAGGCAGTAATAGCCCCACGACAGCTAGTGTTGAATCGCGTTTCAGAAGTTTAATGAATGGATTGATGTCATGTTCGTAAGGAATTGTGTCAAGCAGAAAATCGTATTTTAATTCTAATTGGGCAAGTGCATCAGTGTCATCAGTTAAAATAAAATCTCTTGCCCCGATTTTTTTCGCGTCGGCATCTTTGTCTTCCGACGAACTGAAAACCGTAACTTCCGCACCCATTGCGACTGCAAGTTTTACAGCAAGGTGTCCGAGTCCGCCCATTCCGATAATTCCGACCTTTTGTCCGGCAGAGACGTTCCAATGTTTGAGCGGTGAATAAGTAGTTACACCTGCACAAACTATTGGTGCGACCGCTTTAACATCCAAATTTTCGGGAACTTTAAGAACGAAATTTTCTTTGACTACAATTCTATCCGAATATCCGCCGAACGTGTTCTTGCCGTCCGGTTTCATCGGACCGTTGTATGTCAAAGTTGCTCCTTTTGGTCCTTCGCAGTATTGCTCAAGGTTTTCCTGACAACTTTTGCAAACACCGCACGAATCAACCATACAGCCGACCGCGACGGTTTCTCCGACTTGAAATTTTGAAACTTCAGACCCTAACGCCGTCACACGTCCGACAATCTCGTGACCCGGAACGCAAGGATAAATCGTATTGCTCCAATCATTGTTTGCCTGATGCAGATCGGAGTGACAAACGCCGCAGTATAAAATCTCGATCGCGACATCTTTTGCCTGGGGTTCACGCCGTTCGATTTCCATTGCACCGAGCGATGTAAATGAATAAGTATTTCCGTAACCTATTGCTTTTGTTATAGTTTGTGTTTTTGTGCTTTCCATATTAATTTTTGCTTGATTATTTTTTCCCTTAAATCACTTCTTTCGCAATATTTTTTGTTCTAACCTTTTAATCTAGAACGCAAATAAGTTTTTTATTCATAAATTCCTGAATTCCCAAAGCGGAAAGTTCGCGTCCGTAGCCTGAATTTTTGATTCCGCCAAAAGGCAAATCCGCCGCTGTCCACGTTGGATGATTGATAAAAACCATTCCTGTCTCAATGCGGTTTGCGACGCGTTTTCCTCGCTCAATATTCTTTGTATAAACCGAACCGCCCAAGCCAAAGTCTGAATCATTGGCGAGTGCGATTGCTTCTTCTTCATTTTTCACCCGAAAGAAAAGTGCGACGGGACCAAAAAACTCTTCCCGAAAGGCTGGATTGTTGGGTCTGATGTCAGAAAGAATGGTCGCTTCCATAAATGAGCCTTTACGGTCGATTCGCTTGCCGCCCATTACGACTTTTGCGCCTTTAGAAATAGCTGTTTCGACTTGTTCTAAAAGCCCTGCCAATGCCGCTTCCGACGAAAGCGGACCAAGAGTTGTCGCTTCATCGGCAGGATTTCCCGCTTTGAGTTTTGATAAAGCAGCTTGAAATTTTTCGAGGAAACGGTCGGCTAATTCGTCAACGACAATAAAACGCTTTGACGCTACGCAGGATTGCCCCGTGTTGTTCATTCTGCCCCAAACTGCCCATTTCACGGTTTCCTCCAGATCAGCATCTTCAAGCACAATAAAGGCATCGCTTCCGCCAAGTTCCATCGTTGATTTTTTCAGATTTTGTCCGGCTCGCTCGGCAACTTTTTTCCCTGCACCGCTGCTTCCAGTCAATGCCACGCCTTTGATTCGCGGATCGTCAATCAATTGATTCGCCTGGTCATATGAAATCAGCAAATTTGTATACAGCCCGTCAGGTGCACCCGCATCTTTCCACAATTTTTCAAAGGCCATTGCGCATTGTGGAACGCTCGCGGAGTGTTTTACCATCACGACATTGCCCGCCATAATGTTTGGTGCGGCGAAGCGTGCAAGCTGGTAATAAGGGAAATTCCACGGCTGCACGCCAAACAAAACGCCAATCGGTTCGCTTGTAATTACGGCTTCACCTTCGTTCGGCTTGAGAATCTGCGGGGCGAGAAATTCTTCCGCATTTTCGGCGTAGTACTTAAGAATATCGGCACTGAGTTTGACTTCGCCTTTTGCTTGAGCGATCAATTTGCCCATTTCGAGTGTGACGAGTCCGGCTAATTCGTCACTATTTTCGAGCATCAGCTTCGCGGCTTTGGCGGTGATTTTTTCTCGTTCAGCAAAACTCGTGTTCCGCCAAGTTTCGTAACAGGCGACCGCAGTTTTTACCGCTTTTTCCATCTGGTCATCGGTCTGCGACTCGAATTTTTTGATAGTTTCTCCGTTATACGGATTCGTTGTTTTATACGACATAATATTGATATTTCGATCACGGCTGTGCTACATACAAGACGATCTTGCCAATCGAATGTCCTGATTCGCTTAGTTCGTGTGCTTTCGCAATGTCGGCAAGTGCGAATTCTGCACCGATAACGGGACGGACCTTTCCTTCGTCGACCAGCTCGGCGATTTGCGTCAGAATCTCCGCATTCGGTTCAATGAAAATGAATGCACTACGAACTTTATGTTTTGCAGCGGCTTCGTCCGAAGGTTGGCTAACGATCGAAACCAAGATCCCGCCTTGCCTCAGAGCTGACCACGAACGCTCTTGTACTTCGCCGCCGACAGTATCGAAAACTACGTCAACCTCACTGACGATCTCTTCAAATTTTTGAGTTTTATAGTCGATGACGTCATCCGCACCCAAAGATTTGACCAACGCCAGATTTTTGGTTGAAGTTGTGGAAATGACATACGCTCCACGCGATTTTGCCAGTTGGATCGCCAGCGAACCGACTCCGCCCGAACCTCCGTGAATCAATATTTTTTGATCTGAGGAGAGTTTTGCGGTCGTGAAAAGTGCCTCCCAAGCCGTGATTCCCGCCAATGGTAGGGACGCAGATTCAACGTGCGAGATCGTTTTCGGTTTGAAGGCCACTTCGCCTTCATCAACCGCAACAAATTCTGCATAAGTTCCGTCTCGCTTGACGTCGGGACGCGAAAACACTGCATCGCCAACCTTGAATTTCGTTACGTCTTTACCGATTGATTCAACGATACCCGAAACGTCCCAGCCAAGGATAACGGGCATCGAATACGAAACCATTTCTTTCAAATGACCCTCGCGGATCTTCCAGTCCACAGGATTTACTGATGTCGCAACTACTTTGATTAAGAGATCGTTGGCTCCGACCATCGGCATCGGTGCGTCTTCAAAAATTAATTCGCCCGAATTGCCGTATTTATGGATTCTTACTGCTTTCATTTTGCTTCTCACTTGTCTTCTTGTTTTCAACCGTTCGGCTATTTTTCTGCTTACTCATCGTGTTGAGAGTCACTGTTGATTATTGTTGTAAATCAGTGCGGAAACGTCTGCTACTTTTGTCTTAGTTCGTGGATCCGAAGACTATATAGCTTCTTCCAAGGCAGAAGTTTTTAGCGATTTTCTATCGTAAAAACTAGAGTAAGAGTTCGTCGAGGAAATGTCGGTGTGATAACGCACACACGGACAAAAATAGTAGGAGGCGTGAATTGCTTATTGAACGTGGGTTCCGGTCTTAAGCAACGAGAACCGTACCGCTACAGTCGTTTATTCGCTTCCGTTCTTTTCAAGCAGATTCCCGTGAAAATGTAAGCAGGACGGGTTACTCCTGCCAAGTATCTTAAACGATAAGAGTTTTATTGTGATGTACTGGCTACGCCTTCTGGCAAGCCGCGATCGACCTGCCTGCCTGTCGCGACGAATTCATTAGGCTTTTTTCGAAATGTCTGCGTCTGAACACAATGTGGATCCGAAGTCGAGTCATGAGACCTAAATTTTCATTCATATTTGCAGCACTGCTGAGCATTTTGCTTGTCAGCGTTTCGCATTCTGCACAAAAGGTTAGGAGAATTACGTACAACAACGAAAGTGTCGATATTGTCATAGATAAGCCCACAAACTATTTCGTCGACGTTCTAATTGCATATCCGGGGACGGTCGCATCGGACGCTGAGATTCTTCCCGCGGCGAGGAACATTTTGGCTCGAGTCAAGGAAATTACCAATCGGACGGATATGATGATCTTCAGTGTAGCGTATCCGCAAGAGGGGCGACTATTCGGTGACGGCATCCGCGAGGCTGAGGCTGCACTGCTCTGGGTAAAGGAAAAAAGCCGAAAAGAACTGAAAAGGAAGGTGCGAAAGATATTCCTGATCGGTCATTCGCAGGGCGGATACATGGTCACAAGACTAAACACGCTGCATGCGACTGATGGTGTCGTATCCAATGCTCCCGGGCCATTGAACCTTGTGTACCGATGCGGACTCGAGGAATCAGGCCAGGCTCCGCCAGGGGCCGTTTGCACACTGCTGAGACAGACCTATGGAACAACCGCCGCCAATCCAGCGGCGTACATGGCAAGGTCTCTACTAAGTTTCACCGAAAACCATCGGTCCGACATTCTTTTTGTGCAGGGAATGCAGGATTCGCCAATCCAATTATTTTCGTGGCCCACCTTCAGGCAACAGATGACAAATTGCACCAAGTGCCAAAACCGCCAATTCGTCGAAGTTGCCAACGGAGGACACACGTCATTATTCGAGAGCCCCATAGCCATAAGCGCCTACACCGCCTTCATCAACCGCTGATGTGATTCAAAGGTATTCTTCGCTTAGGGGGGCGTCCGCCCTCTTATTTAGAGGTCGATGCTTTGAACCCGCCTCCTTTCCACGTTCTTCTTTCAAACGTTCTTCTTTTCGAATACGGGATCCGCGAGACAAGCACACTCATTTAATGGCAATTCAAGTCTTTCCGTTTTGAAGATACAATGAAAACATGGGATAAAACGGTGCTTGAGATCGATGAAGAATGTTAAGAAACAGGATCTGCCTACCAAAACCTGCGAAGTTTGTAACCGGCCTTTTGCGTGGCGGAAAAAGTGGGAAAAGGTTTGGGGGGAAGTAAAGTTTTGCAGTGACAAGTGCAGAACGAACAAGGGGAAAAATAGACACGGGGAAGCTATAAATATATGAATTTAGAATCAAAAACTGCCTTGGTCGTAGGTGCGAGTAGAGGGATCGGCCGAGCGGTCGCCGAGTTATTTGCTCGATCCGGTGCAAATGTCTGCATCACATCCAGAACTCAGCCGGAACTGATGGAACTGGAATACAAGCTGAACACGCAGGGCTATCCGAATGTTCTGGCGAATGAGGCGGACGCGGAATCAGAGAGCGACGTGCAAACGGTCGTCGACCAAACAATGCAGCGATTTGGTTCGATAGACTATTTGATCCACGCGGCCGGGGCGGGCGTCCTGAAGCCTTTCAACGAACTTAAATTAGCCGATCTCAATTTTCTTTTGAATGCGAATTTGCGAACAGCATTCAACGTTTTCCAGGCGGTTTTGCCGATAATGCAGGAGCAAAAATTCGGCCGGGTGGTGGCATTTCCGGGAATTTTGGGGAAAGCTCCGATGATGCAGGCAAGTGCGTATTGTGCCGCAAAGTACGGATTGAGCGGAATGGTAAAATGTCTCGCTCAGGAATATAAACGATTTGGAATTCGGTTTACCCTGATGCACTTAGGCGGCGTTGATTCGGATTTTTGGAATAATGTCACAATGAAAGTTCAGCGAGACAAGATGCTCAACGTCGAAGCCGCCGCCGAGGCCACGTTCTTTGCCGCAACCCAACCGGGCGAGGGCGTGATGGCGGAAGTTGTCCTAATGCCGGAGAATCATCAACTCATTTAGCTGTTCAGCAGGTCATATGGTAACGATCATTGGAGCAGGGATCGCAGGTTTGACCTGCGCGAAATATCTGCGAGATAAAGGCGTCGAAGCACTGATCTTGGAAGCAGCAGACCAAGTCGGTGGTCGCGTGCGTACCGACTCGGTCAATGGGTTTAAGCTCGACCGAGGCTTTCAGGTTCTACTGACCTCATACCCTGAGGCTGAAAAATTGCTGGATTACGACGCCCTACGGCTCAAAAAGATCCCTTCTGGTGCAAGGATACGCAACGGCAACGAATTTTTTACGATGCCCAATCCGCTTAAAAATATCCTTTCGGCACCACAGGCATTATTTTCTCCAGTCGGGAGTTTCATTGATAAATTCAAGATCCTGCAGCTTAATTTGGCAACACAAAATTCCGCCGAGCCGGACTCACGATTAGACGATACGACAGTTTCGTTCTTAAAGGGTTTTGGCTTTTCGGAAACAATGCTCGACCGCTTTTTCATTCCGTTTTTTCGCGGGGTTTTCCTGGAAAAAGATTTACGGACCAATTCAGCTCTCTTCAAATTTTTATACTCGCAATTTTCTAAGGGCGACGTGGTAATTCCCGAAGACGGAATGCAGGCAATTCCGGAACAGATCAAAAGCCATTTGTCGCCGGAGCAAATTCGCTTGAATACCAAGGTCGAGAAGATCGACGGCAGCCAGATGTTCCTGCAAAATGGCGAAATCATCGAATCCGACACGATCGTGATGGCTACCGATGCACATACGGCCGCCCGGTTGCTCGGTGAGAAATCGCACACTGGATTCAACGGCACGACCTGCATATATTTTGAGAGCGATTCACCTTTGGATCTCGTCGGTGAGCCGTTTCTCATCATCAATTCAAACAAAGACGAACTGATCGATCATGTTTTGCCGGTTTCGGACATCATTCCGTCGTTCGCACCGGCTGGGAAGACGCTCATCTCGGTCAATGTTGTTGGGGATAGGGTAGCGACCGAGCAGGAAATAAGATCGGAATTATCTGATTGGTTTGGACGGGATAAGGATTGGAACCACCTAAAAACCTACAAAATTCCAAAAGCTCTACCGCAGTTTTTTGCCGAGTCGCCATCGCGATACGACCTGAAGATCAGCGATAATTTATATCGCTGTGGCGACTATACCGCCTACCCATCACTCAACGCGGCGATGAGATCAGGACGTCTGGTGGCAGAACTTATCACGAGCGAAATAACAACTTAGCCCGCTTGTGCTCTTGTTTTCAATGTCTCAAGGATGTTCCGCTCCGTCGTCAGGGAGGTTGCCATGATAGAGCTCGCTGCGTGTCAGCACGAATTCCTTCGCCTTTTCCGCCATTCCGACTGCCAATGCTTTTTCAGCTCCGATATTTTGCACTTTGGCATATTCCCTTACATCCTGGGTGATTTTCATTGAGTAGAAGTTTAGTCTAATCCGATATACAAAAAGGACTAAGCCGAAACCTCGTCCAATCAAAACATCAAACTAGAAATTTTGAATGATGTTGGGCAAATTGCTGTGATAACTTTCGACGCCGCGAAATATATGCTACGCAGTTGGCGGCTTGCTTGTTGCAAACATCCAAGCTAACACGACTAAAATCCTTGCGACACTACTTCTTAGAATTTCTCGTGTCATCGAACAGCCTCCCTTACACTAAAACAACTAACTTCCCGCTTGCCTGATTTGATTCCATATAGCGGTGAGCTTCGACGATCTCATCGATAGTAAAGGTGCGGTCGATCTTGATATGGTTTTTGCCACTTGCCACGCCGTCCACAAATTCCTGCAAAAGGTTGGCAGATAAATCCCTCGCTTCACCTGTGTAGACCGTCAGGCGAACGGTATGCGGAATGTCACCCATTGGTGTAAATTCATTGAGCGTCCAGGCGTTTCCCAGGATTCCCGTCATACATACAACTCCGCCCGGTGCTGCACATTTCAGGGAGTCGCGCAAAGTTGCAGTTCCGATAAGTTCGAGAACACGGTCAACGCCATTTGGAGAATTCTCACCCACTTTGGCGGCGATTGTCCCATCGTCAATTATGACATCGTCAACACCATGTTCTTTCAATAGTTCCACTTTGTCGGGATTTCGAGTTGTAGAAATAACTTTCAACCCATGTTTTTTGCAAGGACTGTCGCTGCCATCCCGATCGAAGAAAGGACTTTGCGTATCGGACTCAGGATCAAGAGAACCTCCTAATGAAAGGTATGTTTCCCACAGTTTTGTTGATTGCCGCCAACGCTCCGTTGGCGTCAGCGAGTACCACTCGGCCAACTCTTCACCTACAAGTTCTTCGGCAGATATCTTCGCCATCAGTACAGAATATTAGCCGTTTTATCTCCGTCAAGAGTAACGAACTTGCTACATTAGGTTGTCTTCGATTTCTTCAACCCGATCCCCTTCGCCACAATTCCAAGACATTCTTGCAGAATCCAATTGCGGCAACAACCGTAAATTGTTAGGTTTTACGATATGAAAAATCAGTTCCGTTTTTTGATGGGCGCGTTTGTTTTGTGGGCGGCGGTTTCGGGTTTCGGGCAATGGACGAATCGCTATCCGAAATTGGCGAATGTCTCGCATCACGTTTATCTCGAAGGATTTAACTTGCCGACGATGAATGTCGGAGCAACCGACCCAGCGGTTTCGCCTGATAACGCGCGGCTGGCTTTTGCGGCTCGCGGTTGGATTTGGGTGATGGATTTGAACTCGCGGGAAGCAAAGCGTTTGACGAAAACGAGTGCGGTTGACGCACGTCCGGCTTGGTCGCCCGATGGGAAACAGATTACGTTTGTGCGTGATAATTCGCGGGATGCGAGCATCGTTTTGCTTGATTTGGCAAGCGGCAGAGAAAGCGTTTTGATTGATTCGCCCGCGATTGACCTTGACCCGTGTTTTTCGCCCGACGGAAAAATCGTTTATTACAGTTCGGCGGAAGCAGGCGATCTGGATTTGTGGCAGATTGAATTGGCTACAGGCACGAAAAAGCGTCTGACGACCGAGCGCGGGCAAGAAATGATGCCGCAGCCTTTTCCAGATAATTCGGGCGTTTTTTACTTGGCAAAGATTTCGGGTAGTTCGGATACGATTCAGATTTTGAAATTTAACGACATCGCGAAAAAAGTCGTGCGCGATGAAGGAATCGCTTCGCAAATGCGTCCTGCACTCTCGAAAGACGGAAAAAATTACGCGGTCAATATTCCGTTTCAAGACCGTTGGCAGTTGTGGCTGGCGGATTTGCGCGGGCAACTACCGATTCAGATTGCGGCGAACGCCCGTTTTCCGCAAATGCCGACTTGGAGCGCGGACGGCGCGTTTGTTTATTATGCCGAACCCGACAAAGACGAGCGTTTTCACCTTTACCGCGTCAAATCAACGGGCGGCGAAGCGGAAAATATTTCGCCGATTTCGTGGAATTGGGGCGAACCGACCAACCGCGTCATCATCAAAACGCACAAAGCAAATTCAAACGAAAACGCGGCGGCGCGTCTGGTCGTAACGAGCAACGGACATCCCGTTTTGCCCGAAACAGGTTTTGCCAGATTCGACGGTCAAAACGGACAAGTTTATTTCTACACGCCGGGCTCAATCGCCGTCGAAGTTCCGTCAGGCGAATTAAACATACAAGCCACGCAAGGCTTCGGCATTTCAGCGGTAACAACGACTAAAACGGTTAAGACGGGCGAAACGCCGGAAATAAAGCTCGAAATTTCCGCACCGCTTTGGAATCCGACGGCGGACGGCTGGTACTCGGCGGATTTGCATTCGCATCTCAATTACGGCGGACCCTATCTGCTCACGCCCGAAGACATCGTGCTTGATATGCAGGGCGAAACGCTCGATTTAAACACGCCGCAGCTTGCCAATCTGCACACGCGGTTTAACGATCTTGAATGGTGGAATTGGCGAAAAACGACTCTGTCGCAAATTCATTTTGCGCAAGAGGTCCGCTCGCATTTTCTCGGTCACGTCGCCATCGTCGGTGCGGATTCGCTCTTTTTCCCGTGGTATAACGGTCCGGGTTATCCTGTTTATTCTCAAATTGATTTGCCGAATTCAGCCGCTTTGCAGTTTGCCCGCAATCACCGCGGAATAAATTCGTATGTCCATCCGGTTTCAAATAATGATCCGTTTCCCGCTGACGGTGAGCCTACGGGATTGCCGCTAGAGTTAGTTCCTGATGCTCTGCTCGGCGATGTTGACACGCTCGAAATCGCTTGTTTGTGGAGCGACGAAATCGGGACGAGCGAGGCTTGGTATCGGCTTCTGAATTTAGGCTTGCCGATTGCTCCGAGCGCGGGCAGCGACACGATGCAAAATCTTCACCGCACAATGCCCATTGGCTCGACACGGGTTTACGCTAAACCCGACGGCGCAATGAATCTGCCGAATTTTCTCGCGGCGGTTAAAAAAGGAAAAAGTTTTGTTACCAATGGCCCGCTGATGAAATTTTCGGTCAGCGGAAAAGAAGCGGGCAGTATCATCGCCGCCGCAACCGGTCAACAAATCGAATGGAAAATCGAAGCGTTTTCACCGATTCCGGTTGAAAAAGTCGAAATCATCGTCAACGGAAAAGTCGCTTGGAGCGGCACAGGCTTTAGCGGCAAACAAACTTTCACGGGCAAAATCAACGCGCCAAACGGCGGCTGGATTGCCGCCCGAATCTACGGCGGCGCAACCAAACCGCCTTTCGCCGACAGCTACCCGTTCGCTCATTCTGCACCAATTTGGTTTAACAAAATCGGCAGTTCGGACGCGGCGAGCGCAAAAGCTTCCGCTCAAGATTTGCTCAGGTGGATGAATGTTGCCGAAATAAGATTGAATCAAGCCTACGAGGGAGCGGCGGTCACAAATTTGCGAAAACGCTTCGCCGATGCTCGACGAATTTTGGAACCAAAAGCTAAATAAACAATAAGTTGAACAATCCGAAATAATCACCGCTTTTTCATAAAGCGGAATGCAATGTTTTGTTTCCAAAAAAAAGACACGGGAAAAACCTAATGGCGGTTGAGTAAGCTTCCCATCAATATCACCGTGTAGGCTTCGCCTAAGATTGCACAGTTGAGGATTTGAGGCAATTGCTTACAAGTTTGTAATAAGCCGTCGAAACAAGATTTCCAGAAACTTCTTCTACAGGACTACCAAGAAATGAACCGCCAAGATTTTGAACAGTTCCAGATTCACGTTTTTGGTGAAACCGCTTTTCGCAAATGGTTCTAAAGCTGAAATTAAAGCAATTATGGAGATTGGTTCTGCTGATTCCCGTGATAGATCTCGGCGCCCGTTGCGACAAACTCCTTCGCCTTCTCGCTCATCCCGACCGCCAGAGCCTTTTCCGCCTCCAATCCCTGTTCTTTCGCATATTCGCGAACGTCCTGCGTGATCTTCATCGAGCAGAAATGCGGGCCGCACATTGAGCAGAAGTGGGCGAGTTTTGCTCCCTCGGCGGGAAGAGTTTCGTCGTGAAATTCTTTAGCCTTTTCAGGATCGAGCCCTAGGTTGAACTGATCTTCCCAACGGAACTCGAAACGCGCTTTGCTCAATGCATTATCTCTGTATTGGGCTCCGGGATGTCCCTTCGCGAGGTCGGCTGCGTGAGCGGCAAGTTTGTAGGTGATCACGCCTTCTTTTACATCCTGTTTGTTCGGTAAACCCAAGTGTTCCTTCGGAGTGACGTAACAGAGCATTGCACATCCGAACCATCCGATCATGGCCGCTCCGATTCCCGAGGTAATGTGATCGTAGCCCGGGGCAATGTCGGTAGTCAGCGGCCCGAGTGTGTAGAACGGGGCTTCGCCGCAGATCTCGAGCTGCTTGTCCATGTTCTCTTTGATCAGGTGCATCGGCACGTGTCCCGGGCCCTCGATCATCGTCTGGCAATCCATTTCCCAAGCGATCTTGGTCAGCTCGCCGAGCGTGTCGAGCTCTGCAAATTGAGCCTCATCATTCGCATCCGCGATCGATCCGGGACGCAATCCGTCGCCAAGCGAGAACGCAACATCATACGTCCGCATGATCTCGCAGATCTCTCTAAATCTTGTGTACAGGAAGCTTTCCTCATGATGAGCGAGGCACCATTTCGCCATGATCGAACCACCGCGGCTAACAATTCCCGTCGTCCGCTTCGCAGTCATCGGAATGTAGGGCAGCCGAACACCAGCATGGATCGTAAAGTAATCAACTCCCTGCTCTGCCTGCTCGATCAAAGTGTCGCGGTAAATTTCCCAAGTCAAATCCTCAGCCTTGCCGTTGACCTTTTCGAGTGCCTGGTAAATAGGAACCGTGCCGATGGGCACCGGTGAGTTTCGGAGGATCCATTCGCGAGTCGCGTGGATATTCTTGCCGGTCGAGAGATCCATTACCGTGTCGGCTCCCCATAGGGTCGACCAGCGCATCTTCTCGACCTCTTCCTCGATGCTTGAAGCGATCGCTGAATTACCGATATTTGCGTTGATCTTCACCAGAAAATTACGCCCGATCGCCATCGGTTCAGATTCGGGATGGTTGATATTGTTCGGAATGATCGCACGCCCTCTAGCAACCTCGTCGCGAACAAATTCCGGCGTGACGAACGTAGGGATTGCCGCCCCGAACGATTCGCCTTTGTGCTGATGATTCAAAGAACTGCGGTCGCTGCGTTCCGCGTTGGTCAGGTGGTCGTATTCCGCCTGCCGTCCGAGATTCTCGCGGATCGCGACGTATTCCATCTCTGGCGTGATGATGCCCTTGCGGGCATAATGCATCTGAGTGACGCATGCCCCATTCTTCGCTCTAAGCGGGGCTCGGCGGAGTCCGGGAAACTCTTCCAAAGTCCCGCGTTCATTCGCCTTCGCAATCTCCTCAGCACCTTTGGTCAGATAACCATTGTCCTGCGGCAAGATCTCGCGGCCCTCGTATTCCTCGACGTCACCTCGCCCGACGATCCAGTCCCGACGTAATGCGGGCAAGCCCTCGCGAACATCACACCTCGTCGCCGGATCGGTCCAAACACCGCTCGTGTCATACACTCGCACTGGAGCGTTCTCGACAATAGTGCCGTCCATTTCCTTGGACGGCGACAACGCGATCTCGCGAAACGGAATTCTTAAATTGTGTTTGTTTTGATTGACTGTCGAGCCATTCGTGTCGACATAAACCTTACGCGACGCAGGCAATTTCACCTGATCGCTCGTCTTCTCTTCTGACAACTGACCACTGACATCTGACAACTGTTCGTTCATCGTTTTTCTCCCTTCGTCGGTATTATCCGCATCAGGTTTTTAGGGTAATGTCCGAAATCGAACAACTCTCAGCTCGTGCAGCTCCCCTGAAAACTTTCGCTCGTCTAGATTACGCCATTGGTAACTCTTTATGAAATTACGCTCTCAGTGTTTGCTACCGCACAGAAAGATATGGCGTGAGAATGTCATTATCTGGTTCAACGCTATTTCCGTAGAACTAACCAAGGGGATTCTGAAAATATGAAAGCACTAGTCTATAACGGCCCGCACGATGTCAGTGTCGAGGAAGTTCCCGACGCAAAGATCGAACAGCCAACCGATGTGTTGGTTAAGATCACAACTACCAACATCTGCGGCTCTGATCTGCATATGTACGATGGCCGGACTAATCTGGAAAAAGGAAAAGTCATCGGCCACGAAAATCTCGGTGAGGTCATCGAGGTCGGCGACGCAGTCGCACGGGTCAAGATCGGCGATATGGTTTGTCTGCCGTTCAATGTCGCCTGCGGCTACTGCAAAAACTGCGAATGTGGCCTGACGGGAGCGTGTCTCACGATGAATCCCGGAGTCGCCGGAGCGGCGTACGGGTTCGCTGGAATGGGGCCGTATGACGGTGGACAGGCAGAATTTCTGCGTGTACCGTACGGCGATTTTAATTGCCTCGTTTTGCCCGGAGACGCGAAAGAGAAAGAAGACGATTACGTGATGCTCTCCGATATCTTTCCGACAGGATGGCACTCGACCCGTCTCGCGGGGCTGATGCCAGGCGAGTCTGTCGTTATTTACGGAGCTGGCCCTGTTGGTCTGATGGCGGCCCTTTCGGCAAAAATTCAAGGTGCGAGCAAGGTAATTGTCGTTGACCGTCACGCGGACCGCCTCGCCCTCGCTAGTGAGATCGGTGCGATCACGATCGATTTCAGCAAGGAATCGCCGGTCGCCGAGATACTGGATCTTACCGACGGAGCGGGAGCCGATCGTGGGTGCGAGTGCGTTGGCTATCAGGCACACGACTCCGAAGGCGACGAACAGCCGAACGTAACCATGAATCACCTCGTCGCCTCTGTCAAGGCAACTGGCGGCATCGGTGTCGTCGGTGTTTTTGTCCCGCTCGACCCGAAGGCCGAAGATAACTTGCAGAAACTCGGCAAGATCGAATTTGATATGGGCACATTCTGGACGAAGGGCCAGAGCATGGCGACCGGACAGGCAAATGTTAAGGCTTATAACCGTTATCTGGCCGATCTCATTCACGTGGGTACGGCCAAACCGTCATGGATAATTTCTCATTCGCTATCACTCGGCGATGCACCGGACGCATACAAGCATTTCAATGATCGCGATCAAGGATGGACAAAGGTCGTCCTTAAGCCTGAAGCGGTAATGGCCGGAGCCGCCGCTTCATGAACGATTCACAAGCAGAAAAACAAGGAGAAACAATGGAAATCACAGATATCAAAGAAGATATGAAAGTCGTAGGTTCTGACGGAGAGCATGTTGGCACGGTCGATGGCGTCGAGGGCGATCAACTCAAGCTTACAAAAGCCGATTCGCCCAATGGACAACACAATTTTATCGACGCAGGCAAGGTTGGGTCCTGCGTAGGGGAAACAGTTACCTTGTCGCAAACTGCGGCGGAAGCGATGGCAGGTTTTGGAAGCGAGAATGCTACCGCCGCTGGATCGTCAACATCCGCAGTAAGCTAGTTCATTGATACGCAATTTGTCCGGCACGAAGTACTATTCGTGCCGGCTTTTAGTCTTCAAACACGATCCAACCTATCTTCCCTTCCTTATTCATCTGGAAGTAGTAATAGACCTTCTTACCCGCGAGCTTCGGCGTTGCTGAGCTTCGTCACGACGACACGCTCGATGGTTTTCTCGCGCGTGCCGACAGTTGTCTTTATCAGGCGAAAAATGCGGGCCGCAATTGTGTCGTCTCTGAATCAGGGGACACCAACCACTCATATCTCGACAGCACAAATTTCATACCTCCGCCGCCCGGCGTCGAACATTGCGTTTGACCCGGAAGAAAATGCCGTTTATCGTCGTCTAATAAGTATGACGATGCTTCGCAATTTCGCCGTTCTGCTCGCGATCGTGACCTTTGGCTGCTCTAACGCAATGCCGACGGGCGGTTTTGAGGGGAAAACGCTGATGACGGCCGATGGCGTTAAGTTTCGCGTCGAGACGGTCGCGACGGGCCTCGAAGTGCCGTGGGGCTTTGCCTGGCTGCCTAATAAGGACATGCTCGTCACCGAACGCCGGGGTCGAGTCCGCATCATCGAAGGTGGCAAACTTCGCGAAGAACCTGTCTTCACCGTGCCGGACGTCGAGCCATCGAGCGAGAGCGGGCTGATGGACATTTCCGTTCATCCGCAGTTCGCGACCAACAATTTCATTTACCTCGCCTACGCCTACAACCGCGACGGCAAACGCGTCAAAGTGATGCGTTATAAATACGCTGGCGGCAAATTTACGGAAGCCCGAGCGATCATCGAAGACATTCCCGGCGCGCCGAATCACGCCGGGATGCGCGCCCGCTTTGGCCCGGACGGCAAGCTTTATATAACTACCGGCGATGCGACCGATTGGAACCTGGGACAGAAGATGGATTCGCTCGCGGGGAAAACCTTGCGTTTGAATGACGACGGCACGGTTCCGCAGGATAATCCGTTTATAAAAACCGACGGAGCACGTCCCGAGATCTGGAGCTACGGCCACCGCAACGCTCAGGGTTTAGCTTGGCAGCCGGGAACGGGCGTGATGTTCCAGACCGAGCACGGCCCGAGCAGCTTTGAGGGTAAAGGCTCGGGTGGCGACGAAGTTAACCTCGTCGAACGCGGAGCCAATCTCGGTTGGCCCGAGATTCACCACACCGAAAAACGCGAAGGCATGGTCTCGCCGCTACTGGAATACAGCCCCGCGTGTGCACCCGCGAGCGGTATGTTCTACAACGGCTCTCAGTTCCCTATCTTCAAAGGCAATTTCTTCTTCGGCTGCCTGCGCGGTGCAAAGATAATCCGCGTCATCCTCGACGGTCGCAAGGTCGTAAAGCAGGAAGACATCCTGCCAGCGTCCTTAGGCCGCATCCGCGAGATCGCCGAAGGGCCGGACGGCAACATCTACTTCTCAACTTCAAACCGAGACGGCCGGGGCACTCCTGCAAAAGAGGACGACCGCGTCATGCGCCTCGTGCCGTAGCTCGCGTTCAAAGTTCCAGGGTGGAACACTGAAACACATGGAACGGACGGAACGCATGAACGGGTTTACAAATCTTTACAACTCTTGCAAAACCAAACAGGTTAGAATTGCGTTTTACAAGGCGATCCGACAATCTCAGAACAGGAGCTATTTTTATGAAGAAGAATTTTGTTTTCGCAGCAGCCATTGCGTTACTAGCGATGGCGTTTACCGTCTCGGCACAAAAGGCACCGGCCGATTTCAGCGGCAAGTGGAACCTCGACCTCGCTAAGTCAAAGCTTACCGACCGCGAGAAAGCCTCGATCGAATCACAGATGATGACCGTCGCGCAGACCGCGGCCGATATCAAGATCGAGACCGCAACCAAACGTGTTGCCCCTCCGGCAGGAGCTCCCGCGGGCGGCCCTCCAGGAGGCGGTGGCGGTGGAATGATGGGCGGTGGCGGTGCTCCTGCGCCTCAGGTATTTCAGCTCGGCAAAGAGACGACCGTAGAACAAACAATGGGTCCGAACACTGTTCCCGTAAAGATGGGTTCAAAATGGGACGGCTTTAAGCTGGTGCTTTCGACATCACGAACTTTTAGCGGGCCAAACGGCGAAATGACCAGCACGACGAAAGAAACATGGGAATTGGGCGCTGATGGCAAAACTCTTACGGTTAACCGTGAAGCAGTGAGCCCTCGAGGTACTGACACAACGACCAAAGTTTTCACCAAAAGTTAAGCTTTTGTGAAGAGGTTAATGGAAAAGGCGGGCTTTGCGGCCCGCCTTTTTTAGTCTTCAAATCGAAGTTCTTCGATTATTTCCTGCATATACCTCTTGCCCAACTCCAGATCGTCGCGTTTCAACGAAACGGCACCGACAACTGCGTGACCGCCGCCGCCGTAGCGTTCGCAGATCTCGGCGATGTTGTGTGTGCGCGGGCGTGGTGCCCAGGGATTTGAGCCAACGGAGATCTTTGTGCGGAAATCGCTCTGACTGAGGCTGACAACATAGGTAGTTTCCGGATAAAAATAATACGGAATGAACTTGTTATAACCGTCGATACCGGTGTCGGTGAGGTCGAACGTGATGACGCCTCGTTCGTAAACGGCACGTTCTTTTATCAGGTTAACGGTACTCCAATGGCGTTCGAGGATGGGTTCGAGCCTGGCTTGGATCTCATTGCTCTCAAGGATCTGGTCCAGCGTTCTGGCGGTCAGCGAGCGGATGATCTTTGCGACAAACTCAGGGTCTTTTTCGCCCTCGATCACCTGCATCAATTTCAGAGCGGACGAACGAAGCTCGACACATTGGGCGGGTGACTCATATAACGCACCATCGATAATGTGTGCCCACTCGATCAGCTCGGTAAGCGATTCGTCCTCGAATCCGTATTTTTCCTTAGCGATGCGAGCGATGAACTCGGCGCACGATTTACTCGTCGTATCGAGGAATTTCGTACCCGAGGTGTCCGCCAAAAAATGTTGCTCGTCTTCCTTTGTCAGAAACGCGGACTGGTGATGGTCGAACCACCATGTTAACCGTTCGTCCGGGCAATACTTAAAATCCACGATCGCATTCTCATCGCCGTCGAACTGCTCACGGTCGAACGCATTCCCGGCACGATGCATTGTCGGAGTGTAAGCCACCTCTGCCCCGGGGTGAATTTTCGTCTGATAAAATTTGGTAAATATCGCGGCCGACGAAACGCCGTCAAAACAGTTGCCGTGATAAAGTATGCGTAGTTTCATATCGTAAGAGTGACGGCTTCAGCCGTGAAAACGCCTAAAGGCGTCACTCTTGCTGAAAACATTTTAGGCTAGAGGACGAAGGTTGTTTCGTCAAGGAAACGAATATGAATATAAGACTCGCCGGCCGCGACGATGCGAATCATTTTGTTGAGTTTAACAAGGCCATGGCACTTGAGACCGAGGGCAAAACGCTTGACGAACCGTTGGTCGAGGCGGCTGTAAACGCGGTCTTCGATGACCCGAACAAGGGATTCTATGTCGCCGCGGAGGACGGTGGGCACGTGGTCGGCGGCCTTCTGGTTACATACGAGTGGAGCGACTGGCGGAACGCATGGTGGTGGTGGATCCAAAGCGTTTACATACGCCCAGAGGCACGCGGACGCAAGATCTACAGCCTGTTGTACGACGATGTGAAATGCCGTGCAAGGGAGGCCGGAAACGTATATGGCATAAGGCTTTACGTAGAGTATGAGAACGAACACGCTGCGCGTGTTTACGAGAAATTGGGCATGGAACGCGAACACTACCACATGTACGCCGAGCAACTATGACTAAGATCTCCGAAGCTGAATTTGCTCGGATCTGCCACGGTATTTACAAGGATCGCGAGAGCATTATCAAGCACAATCCTCTCGGTACGCGGGAGGAGATCATGCTATGGATGCTGCTGAGCTGTCTGATCACCTATCTCAGCCTTAGTGACATCGAAACGCCCTGCTTTACCGGCAGGCCCGATGCAAAGACCTATCGCGAGGCAATTCATTTCGTGCTCCAAGATCGTCGGCTCGCCGATTTTAGTATCGACCAATATCTGAACGACTTCACCGCTAATAGCCCTCAACGCATGGTTTTCGAAAGTTGACGGCCTATACAAACTTCCGCCTTAAGCGTATAGTCGGATTGAATCGAGCTAGCTTACTCCTACTCAGATATTCTGAATCCATCAGCCTATCTGAAGTACCCAGCCAACTTAAGCACCTTGCCGATTCCTAGGAGTTAGATGACCAAACCCACAAATTGGCGACGAATCAACTCGCTTGTCTTGACAACGATCGTACTGTTTTTTATCGCTGACCAAGCATCTGCACAGGAGAAAGATTACAACCCCGGCGAGAAGATCGAATGGAAAAGTTCCGGATATCCCGAAACATGGGAACAAGCTACATTTGTCAAAGCCACTCCCGACGGTTCGCAACCGATCATAAGACAAATGCCGAACGAATTTCACAAGGATGGTTTTCAGCAGGCGACGGGTTGGGACAAAATCCGTCCGTTTTCGGCAAAGACCACTAATAAGGTTCTGGTTAACGATGCCGAAGCGGAGGACAACGCAATCGCGCCGCCCCCGACAAATGATTTCGGCACTGGGTTGATGACTCAGGCCCAGATTTTTAGCTTTTTGCAGGCGAAGATCGGTGATAAGGCATTTGTTAATCCGCCTCGAGAAGCAGGATTCAAAAGAGAACTCGCCGAGATGATCAAGGCACGCGGTCTGGATTTTCGGTTTACTTCGTCAGACAGAGTTTTTTGGGACAAACTCGCCAAATACGGCGGATTAACGGGCGAGCTCAACTTCCCGCTTACTTACAACTACGGCCCGCCAACCAAAGAGAGAGAATTGATGGGTTCGTGGAATTTGGGCAAGATCGGCGCGGCGACCACCTACGTAAAAAACGATCGCGTTTACCGTCAAGGCGAGATCGGCGTCGGTAATATCGGAACGCTCCTGCTCAACGCGAACGGAACTTACGTTTGGAAGTCGGTGTTAAAGGCTCAACCTATAAACGGCAAGTGGCGCAAAGCTACAAAAGAAGAAATGAAATCCGTCGGGGGCGACGGCATCGTTTTGCTGAAAGCACAGGGTGAATACGATTGGCTCGTAACAAAAGACCGTCGAACGATGAATAAAGGAGAGTGGATCAACATCTCTGAACTTCGCACTCGGCAGATCAATGAATTTGGGTCTCGCGGCGCCAAAAAGTGACTCCCCCTTGTTCCTCGAATAACCGGTCACTCAATAACGGGGATCACCTATGGACGATCTGAAGGCTTACCATAAGCTGATCGTCGATTCGGTAAAGATCATCCAGGATGGAATGAAGGCGGGCAAATCGCTCGATGATCTAAAGAAGGCCGGCCTGCCAGAGAAGTTTAAGGCCGCTGGCTCAGGCTTTATCAAGACAGATATGTGGATCGAGATAGTGCATCGGTCTTATTCGAAGAAATAAGAATTTTGGCCCGCGAAACACGCGAAAAGACGCGAAATAAGAAATTTGATTCCTTTTTTCGGGTCTTTTCGCGTTTTTCGCGGTCAATCTTCCTACGCCACTGTGATCTCGTTCGAGAGATACACGTCCTGAATTGCATTCAATAGTTTGACGCCTTGTTCAAACGGGCGTTGGAAGGCTTTGCGGCCTGAT
Source organism: Acidobacteriota bacterium (assembly GCA_031408595.1). Classification (GTDB taxonomy): domain Bacteria; phylum Acidobacteriota; class Blastocatellia; order Pyrinomonadales; family Pyrinomonadaceae; genus OLB17. Next base: position 59,317 of record JANNWQ010000296.1, read on the forward strand.
ATGAGGCCGGTGCCGCCGCCGCGTTTATTGATGACGGCCGTGCGGACCGCGTCCGCCTTGTCGCTCTCGCCCTTTGACTCGCCGCCGGAGTTGATCAGACCGGCACGCCCCATGTAGCAATTTGCCACCTGGTACCGCACGAGGTCGATCGGATTGTCAGTCGTCAGCTCGGAGTAGATCTTCGGACTTGTCTTGCCGTAGCTACTCTCGGTGTTGAGCATGTTGTAACCACCGTTTCGCTCCGGCAATTTCTGCTTGATAATGTCGGCTTGAATGGTCACGCCGAGGTGATTGGCTTGGCCCGTGAGGTCGGCTGCGGTGTGCATGTCGCCATCGGCTCCCTTGAATTTTGGATTGCGTAGATAGCACCAAAGAATGGTCGCCATCCCGAATTCGTGTGCGTATGCAAAGGCCTCAGCCACCTCGGTGATCTGCCGCGTCGATTGGTCGCTGCCAAAATAGATCGTCGCACCGACCGCGACCGCACCCATATTTCGTGCCTGCTCGATAGTGCCGAACATCACTTGATCGAACTGATTCGGATACGTCAAAAGCTCGTTATGATTGATCTTTACTATGAACGGAATCTTATGCGCGTATCTACGCGCGACCATTCCGAGCACGCCATAGGTCGAGGCAACAGCGTTACAACCGCCTTCGATGGCGAGCTTGACGATATTCTCGGGGTCAAAATACATCGGATTTGGAGCGAATGACGCTCCGGCAGAGTGCTCGATCCCCTGATCGACCGGAAGTATCGAAACATAGCCCGTGCCACTCAAACGGCCAGTGTTATAGAGCGACTGCAAGCTCCGCAACACATTGGGATTGCGGTCGGAGTCAGCCCAGACGCGGTCAACAAAATCACCGCCGGGCAGATGTAAACTCTCTTTCGGAATGGTCGAACAAGTGTGGTTCAAAAGTGTGTCAGCGTCGCTACCAAGCAGTTCCCTGATCTTTCCAATATCTGTGGACATTAAGTTATTTTCTCCAAAGTCGGCTTTCAAAAATGATCTAAAAATATAAACCAATAATATACAACGCCTCGTCCGCATTGTTAATTCGACATCTCTGAAATACAACGAAAAAGCTGCCCGCTGGCAGCTTTACGTTTCAGATCGGGTGTTCCATGTTCCAGCATGAAACGGTGGAACGCATGGAACAGGTGGAACAAACTTTTTTAAAGTGAACTTGTTTCGACCTTGGCAAGAGCCGCGACCTTTTCGCGTTTCGAGACGACCACGCCGCCTTTCTTCTCGACAGTAATGGCGAACATTTCCGGTCCGATCGCCTTTAGCTTAGCCGTGATGGGAATGACAACTTCGCCATCGGTGGCCACGTCAAATGTCCCGCCGTCGATTGGTGTGGCTTTATCTTGGGTCTTGTCGAATATCCAGAGTTGGTAACAGGTTTTATCCGAATCGTTGACCGGAAGTCCGCGAAAACGCATATAGCCCGTCTGTTTTGCTTCGCTCCAGACGATGTCACCGGAAATATCCCTAAGTTCCTTAACGTTTCCTGCACCCCAGCTAGCCTTGTAAATACTCGCCTCGCTACGGAGCAATTCTTCGCGAAGATCGTTCGGCGATAACGCTCGTGGCGTTTCGACAGGTGTAGACACCTGTGTCATTTCGATCGGTTGCATCCGGGTCGACCAGATGTTGAATGCCAGTGCGATACTCGCCGCTGCGGCTGCGGCCCAGCCCATCCATCCGAACCATGAGCCGAAAACACTCGACGTTTCGATGTTCGCAGCTTTCGGCGGCGGTGGCCAGGCGGAATCGGGCTGTCGGCTTCGAATGAATTCTTCGCCACTATCTAAGATTCGTTCACGAAGGAATGAAGGCAGTGACTCTTCGGATTCGAGGCCGGCCATCGTGATCGCAGCAGCGGTCATCTCAAGTGAACGAAACTCAAGCTCCGTGCTCTCGCCGTCAAAAGACGCGAGTTCCCGTGCCTCGCTCTCGTCCAGCCCGTAGATGGCTTTCTTAGCAAGCAGGTCGAAGAGTTGTTCATTTTGTTCTTCGCTCATGCCCTTACCCCCTGCGAAAGCTGCGGACCACCCAGAGAATCTAGTCCCATCAGTTCTCTCACCTGCAATAATCCACGCCTCGCGTGTGTCTTAACCGTTCCCAGCGGCATCCCGGTCGAGTCGGATATTTCCTGATGCGACATTCCTTGAATGATCGAGAGCCGCAAAACTTGCTGTTGCTCAGGTCTTAAACTTCGCATCGCCTCAGCGGCTTGTTGTGCTTCGAGGCTGGTTTGCATCGTCTTGTCGGCCCTCGTAAATGGCTCGAGTAGCACGTCATCCAGCGAGTCCGCCGATATACGCCGTGTCGCAAACCTGATCTTATCAATCAATCTACGCCGTGCGATCATTGCTATAAACGTTGTCTCTGACGACTTCGTTTCGTCAAAACGCTCAGCATTTTTCCAAACATCTACGAATATTTCCTGCACGGCATCCTCTGCGTCGTCGGAATTTCTGAGCATCTTTCGGGCGATAGACCACACGAGTCCACCGTACTTGCTCAGACAATCCTGTATGGCGGCCTGATCACCGTTTGCTATGCGTTGTAGGATGCTTTGAGTCACTATATATTCTTGGAATCGATAGATGTTCTCTTTAAGCTACCCTATTCGGGCGGTGCTTGTAAACTTTCACGCCCAAAACGCTCGCGGCGGTTAGCCTCCAGGATAGATTTCGACATTGTTACGTGATTGGATTCAGACCGCTTCGGCGTCGATCTCAGGCTCCGGTTGGGATTCGAGTTCCGGTTCGGGCTGAGGCGAAGCTGAGGATGTGAAGATAGAGGCGACAAAGATGATGAAAAGTAGAATCGAGCTGATTGCTGACAATAGGCAAAACTGGCAAAAAGCTCCGATCAGAGCCGCTTGAACGTAGATCAGCCAGCCCGAGAATCCGGCCATGATCGTCGACTGGACACCATAGAGTCGCCACGTTCGTCGATCGCCGAACACCGTCAGCAAAGCAAGCGAAAAGGCGACAAAATACGCCGCAGCCCCAAATGCCGCTAGCGGAATACCCGCAAACTCTGACCACTGACTATTGAGAACCTGTTCGCAACCCTCGAGAATGCTGCACGGAAGCGGCTCGGCCGTGTAATGATGGACCGTGAGATAGACCGAATCAGCAAGGCCCGCCAAAGCAACGATCACCGCTGCGACGGGCAGTTTGGCGATCGTTGTTTGGTTGGACATAGTTTATTTTACTTGCTTGGGTTTGCAGTGTTGGCCGGGGCGGCGGCATTTGCGGCCGGAGCCGTCGCGGCTGCCGGACTGGAACTTGCGAGCTCAGCATCAATGATCTTCCTAAGGCCGGTCACTGTTGCCTCGGCAAACGGAACGGCATTGCCGTTAATGTAGAAGGACGGTGTCGAACTCACACCGATTGCCTTGCCGCGGGCCATGTCGGCATCGACACGCGACTTGGCGGCAATACCGGCCATGTCATTCTCCCATTTGCCAATATCGAGGCCGATCTTGGTCGCGTAGTCTTTCCACATTGCCTTATAGGTCGGTGCTGCTGTCCACGCTTGCTGGTTGTTGAAGAGCAAGTTTTGCATATCCCAGAACTTACCCGGCCCCTGCATTCCGGCCGCCTCGGTTGCAACTGCCGCCTCATACGACTTGTCGTGGGCAGGGATCGCAAGCGGGTAATTGCGGAATACAAACCGAATTCGCGAGCCGTAAGTCGATTTGATCTCGTTCACGATCGGATGCATCGCCGCACACGAACCGCACTGGAAATCGGCGAATTCCTCAACCGTCACCAACGCGGTCTGCGAACCGGCCTGATTAGGCGGATTTGCTCCTGGAGGTGCATTTGGCGGAATTCCCGGTGCCTTGTTTGCTGGCGTGGTGTTCTTAGCAGTCGTATTCGAATTTGAATTCGTCTTCGTCGCCGACTTCGACGAACTATACATCCACCAACCGCCAAGTACGGCGACCAACAATACGCCCACGATGATCAACATTGGTGTGTTGCTTTTCGGAGCAGTGCCTTTTACTTCTTTCTTGTTACTCATTTGTCTATTTTACGGCTTTGATCCGTGTTTTGTTTACGTGTCTTTCGTCGAGAATATCGAGGGTTTCGATCACTTTTGAAATGATGCCTTCGGTGTCGAGCCCGTAACGCGCCAGCAATATTTTGGGATCTCCGTGTGTGACGATCTCATCGCTAACGCCCATTCTAACCACCTTTATTGTATCAGCAAGACCCTGTTCTTCAAGCATCTCGAGGACGGCTGAGCCGAAGCCGCCTGCCAGATACGCGTCTTCGACGGTGACGATGAGGCGGTGGGTGCGGGCTACTTCGGTGAACAGGTCTTCGTCGAGCGGCTTGACGAAGCGGGCGTTGATGACGGTTGGTTTAATGCCGCTTTTAGCGAGTTCTTTGCCCGCCTCGATCGCGGGATAGACCATTGAGCCGTAGGCGATGATCGCGACCTCGTCACCTTCCGTAACAACCTCGGCTTTGCCGATCTCTAGCTGTTTAGGGAATTCGCTGATATCAACGCCAAAGCCATTGCCGCGTGGATAGCGAATCGCGGCGGGACCGGGGTGTTCGATGGCGGTGAGCATCATGTCGCGAAGCTCTGCCTCGTCTTTGGGGGCCATCAGAACAATATTTGGATAGCCGCGAAGATAAGCGATATCGAGCAAACCGTGATGCGTCGGACCGTCGGCTCCGACGATGCCGGCACGATCCATCGCGATAGTGACATTGAGATCCTGCAGACAAACGTCGTGGAGAACCTGATCAAAAGCTCGCTGTAAGAATGTCGAATAGATCGCTGCGACGGGTTTTAAGCCTTCGCACGCCATGCCCGCACAGAACGTGACCGCGTGCTGCTCGGCGATACCAACGTCGAATGAACGCTCGGGGAATTTCTCCAGAACCTTATCAACACCAGTTCCGTCCGGCATCGCGGCGGTGAGTGCAACGATGGTCGAATCACGCTCCATCAGTTCGCACATCGTCTGGCCAAAAACGGCGGTGTAAGACGGTGCGGCAACTTTGCTGGATTTGTAAGGCAAACCCGTTTTCGGATCGAACGGGCCGGTGGCGTGATAGGCGTAGTAATTCTTTTCGGGGTTAGGGAAGCCTTTGCCTTTTGTCGTCAGAGCGTGGACGATGACCGGGCCGTCGTCGACCTTTTTCGCCGCTTCGAGAGCCGTTACGAGATTTGCGACGTTGTGTCCATCGACGTAGCCGATGTATTTGAAACCGAGTTCGTTGACCAGGGCTCCGGGCAGAACCGCAGCCGCAATGGCATCTTTTACAGACTTTGCCGCCGCACGCAGTTTGCCGCCGATGCCGGGGACGCTTTCGAGTGCGTCGCCGATCTCTTCTTTCCAATGCTGGTAGCTCTGAGCCTCTTTGATGCGGTTGAGATAGCCGCTAAGCGAGCCGACCGCCGGGGCGATCGACATTCCGTTGTCATTTAATATGACGATGAGACGCGATTTGAGATGGCCGGCCTGATTGATGCCTTCCATCGCCATGCCGCCAGCGAGCGACGAATCGCCGATCATCGCACAGACGTGAAAATCTTCCTTCTTTGTGTCACGAGCGACGGCCATTCCCAACGCCGCCGAGATCGATGTCGAAGCGTGGCCAGCACCGAAAGTGTCATACGGAGACTCATCACGTTTGAGAAACCCCGACAATCCGCCGTAGGTTTTGATCGTATGGAGTTCGTCGCGGCGGCCGGTCAATATCTTATGAGCATACGCCTGATGGCCAACATCCCAGACGAGTTTGTCGAGAGGCGTATCAAAAACGTAGTGCATTGCGACCGCCAGTTCGACCGCCCCGAGGCTCGCCCCGGTGTGTCCGCCGACGCGGGAACATGTATCAATAATAAACTTTCGAACTTCGTCCGCGACCTCTTGGAGGTCCTCGACGCGAAGCTGCCGCAGATCGGCGGGTGAATTAATTTCGGATAAAAATCTCATGCAGCACAACGGCCCCTTGCGTAAACTCCAAAGGTCACATTCTAGCCTGTCGTAACGCAAATGTTAAGTGTGCTGAAATCCTAAACGCAGAGATCGCGGTGTACGCAGAGATGAGAATTATCCTTTTTTCATGATCTCCGCGTACTTTGCCGTCTCCGCGTTAAACGGTCTTCTCATATACCTTTACACTTCTTTACCAAAAACCTTCGACCAAACCGCTTTCACCAGCGTCTTAGTATGCGAACAGCGAAAGCTGACGAATTCTTAGAGAGGTAAAATACAGCTATGCAATCAAAACGATTCTTTTCGATACTAATACTCGCGATCGCGTCACTTGCTTTCACGACCGTTTCATTTGCTCAGGAGACCAAGACCGAAACGACGACCGACAAGGCCGTTAAGACCGAGCGTGGCGACAAACGCATGGGCGACCGTAAGATGGGCAAACGCGGCAAGCATGCCTTTGGCCGTCACGGCAAGATGCGTGGCGAAGGCCTCCGCGGCATCAACCTGACCGATGCTCAGAAAGAGCAGTTCAAGGCATTCCGCGAGGCAAACAAACCAAGCCCGGCTCTTCGTGACGAACTCAAAGCGATCCACGATGCCAAGAAAGCCGGCACGATCACCGAAGCCCAAAAGGCTCGTGTAAAAACCGTCCGCGACGAGATGCAGGCCAGCCGTAAGGCCGCTCACGCGTCGATCCAAAACATCCTAACCGCCGAGCAAAAGGCTGAGATCGAGAAACGCAAAGTTGAAATGAAAACCCGCCATCTGGAAATGCGGAAGAACCGTGGCGTTAAGCCGGTAGAAACAGTCAAGCCGGTGAACTAGATCGAACATCCTTGTAAGATCGAATGGCGTGGAGTCCAATGACTTCACGCCATTATTTCGTTCGGCATACTCGCCTCAATATTTCGAATCTGCAACGCCAAACACTCACGTTTACATCAAAAGAGTGTTAAAATTTGGTCACCTTTTTGAATGACCCCGATCGCTGAGAAGCAAAAAAACACGGTTGATGAGGCGATAGAGCATTTGATCTCTCGCACTGAGGATCGGCGTGGGTTGTCGGGTGCGGATATCGCTCCACGGATCGGTGGAGCATTGGAAAAGTATCTGCTGAGAGATAGTCCGGATGCTTCGAATGCTGACATAAAGGGGTTTATTGATGAGATCAGGGCCGATGACCTTTGTCTTATAATCGCTTGCGAACGCGGTGACGAAAAGGCTTGGGAAGATTTGGTCGCGAATTTTGATTCGACGGTGAAGTCCGCCGCACGCAAGATATCGTCGAATAACGAAGATGCCGAGGATCTTGCCTCGTCGATCTGGGCCGAGCTTTACGGGCTGCGGGTCGATGCCGACGGTAACAAAAAGAGCAAGCTGGCGTATTACTCGGGACGCGGAAGTCTCGCCGGTTGGCTGCGGGCGGTCGTTTCGCAGCTGGCGGTGGACCAGTTTCGAAAGGTTTCGAAATTCGTCCAGATCGAGGAAGACCGTGAGTTTGAGAATCTCGCAAACGAGGCCGCAAACAGCGATAACAATCATTTTCAGTCGCATACGGAGAATCCTGAGGAACTTTTTAGCGATGCGAGCACCCGTTCGGATGTGACCGAGGCGATGGCCGCCGCGGTCGCCGGGCTCGATGCGGAAGATCGTCTGATAATGAAGCTATATTATTTTGACGATCTTAAGCTTAAAGATATTGCCGCCACATTTGGTTATCACGAGGCAACGGCGAGTAGAAAATTGACGCGTGTGCAGAGCGAGATCCGCAAGGGCGTTGAAAAAGAGCTGAAAAATAAACACGGCTGGACCGATGGCGAGGTAAAAAAATACCTCAGCGAAACCGCCGCCGGGCTCGGTATCAATCTCGAAACGATGTTCGCTGCGTTACTGACACTCGTGCTGGTGCAAGATATCATCATCGGAGGCGTTCTATAGACGGGTTACGAAAACCTGTAGCCACAGAGAACACGGAGATCACTGAGATGAAAGATGATATTGGTTTGAAAGTCATGGTTACCGACGAAAAATATCGTCTCTTCTCTGTGCTCTCTGTGAACTCTGTGGCTAAGTAAGAAAATGGAACTGGAATTCGACAAAGAAATGGACGCGATCCTGCGGCGGAGCGGCCGAGGTGTGCTTGTTGGCGATAAACCGCCCGAGAAGCACCTCGATGCCGATGCTATCGCTGCGTTTGTCGAAAATGCGGTCCCTGCACCTACGGGGCGGCTCTATATGGAGCATTTTGCCGATTGCGACCGGTGTAGAAAGCTACTTTCCAGCACGATTTTGATGAAGGATTCGGCGGCAACGGCGGCCGCACCAGCCGCCGTAATTGTTTCCGCAGCCGAATCGATCCCGTGGTACCAACGCCTCTTCCGCACACCAAATCTGGCGATCGCGATGGGTGCGCTGATACTGACATTCAGTGGAGTACTTGGCTACCTGGTGCTGCAAAACCGTGAGGACACGAGTGTCGCAATGGCCCCGGCTGAGAAGGAAGTTCAACGCGGTCCGTATTCTGGATCCGAGCCGTCTGCGATGTCAGCAAACGCCGCCAATGTTGCATCGAATACCGCCGCGAATATCGCCTCAGCCCCTGCCGCCAATGCGATCGCTCCGGTTGCTGGCGAGACCGAGAACAAACTGCTTGGCCGGGCGACTGGTCCTGCTGACAGGGGTCGTATCAGCGATTCTGAGGTGGACAAGCCGGAATTTGAACGAGGGATCACGTTAGATAGCGTTGATGCCGTCCGCGAACAGCCAAAGCTTTCCAAACCCGCTCCCGATCCTGTCGTTACACAATCCGCACCCGCCATCGTTGGTGGAGTACGTGCCGATGAGGAACGGAAGGAAAAGGACGACGCAACTGCTTTGAAAAAGTCTGCCGAAGCTCTGCGTCCCAGAGATCTGCCCGCTGCCCCGGCGAAATCGGGCCCGACCCGCAGCGTCGGCCCGATTCAGAGCCAGACCAACAACCAGATCATGAACCAAGCCGGCGAAATGGCGGTCACGCGAGCAGTTGGCGGTAAAACCTTCGACAACCGCAACGGTGCCTGGTACGACCGTGCCTATCGCAATCAGGCCACCGCGAACTATCGCCGTGGCACCGCCGAGTACAAAAAACTCGACACCGGCCTCCGCTCGATCGCCGATAATCTGGGCGGCACGGTGGTACTGATGTGGAAAGATAAGGCGTATCGGATCAACTAGATCTTCCCGTTACCACCTCACAATCTCAGTCGGCCTTTGGCAGACGGATCTCGGCAAACATTTCAGTAGAAAGTTTCTGATCAGAATCTTTCCATGCCGCTTCAAACTCCCTTCGTACAAGCTCAGCCGAGGTATTCTTGCCTTGCTTCGCCAGTGATTCGGCAAGCCCGAAAAGGGCACGGCCATTTCGCGGATGCTTGGCGATCTCAGCCCGGAAAACGCTCTCAGCCTCGGCGTATTTAGCATTTCGCATCAATGCCCGCCCGAGCCACTCGCGTACTGGGATATCCCAGTCGGGCGGCTCGTTGTAGTTGACCAGATCCTCGGCGGCTACGGCACGCGTCAGAGCGTCGATCCCGGCTTTTTTGTCGCCCCGTGCGAGGGCGATCTCACCGGACAGAAGTTCGTCAGCGACCTTCAAAACACCGTGGGCCGAACTATTCCCAAGTCCGGCATCGACCGGAAGTGACTTGATGGTACTGCGAAGCAAACCGAGCTCTGCCTCCGCATCGCCGATCTTGCCGGTTTCTTTCAACGCCAAACCGCGAGCTAACCGCCAGAACGCGTTCGTTATCTTCATGTCGGCGCCCGGCTGAGGAAATTTCAGCACCTCGTCCCATTTGTGAAAGCGGACCAGCACCTCGATGTGATATGGCATGAACATCTCAAGCATCGGCATCGCTTTTACGTTGGGGCGAACGTTAAGAGCCAACTCGCTCGCCGCCCTGAGCGCACCAGCATAATTACCTGCGTTCGCATTCGAGGCGGCAAGCATATGGATGTTGTGGTTGAAGTACATCAGCGGATAAACGCCCGTGGCACCGCTTCGTTGTATGTACTTTCGGTCGGCCACGATCGCAAGTTCGTTGCTGTTCTTTGCGTCGTTATGATCGCCGGTTCGCAAGTAGATGTGGGACGGCATGTGCACAAGGTGGCCCGCGTTCGGAGCAAGGCCGAGAAGCCGGTTTGCCGCCGCGAGGCCGCGTTCGGGATATGGCGATGCCTCGATCGCGTGGATGTAGTAGTGATTGGCACCGGTGTGGTTCGGATTGCGTTTCAGCACACCTTCTAGAACCGCCAGGATATCCAGCGTCCCTTCGGCCGGTTTTCCGTCGAGCGACCACAATTGCCATGGCCGCAGATTCATCATGCTCTCTGCGTAAAGGGTTGCGGCATCGAGGTCGTCCGGATACTGCCGGACAAGCTCGCTCATCGCAGCCTTGTAATCGACGGCCAGCTTCTGCCGGTCGGTCGATGTATCGCGCGCGTATCGTTTCGCAAGGGCATCGATGTAAGCTAGGTCAGCCGCCGATGCCTTTGGAGCTAGCGCGAGCGCCTTTTGCAAATTCGCGAACGCCTCAGTCAACTGGTTGGCGTCGGCCGTGACATTGTAATTCGAGCCCAGGCCGAGCGAGATTCCCCAATATGCCATCGCAAGCTCGGGGTCGAGTTCCGCGGCATGTTTGAAGGAATTTATCCCTTCTGCATGGTTAAAGGCGTAAAGGTACGCGAGCCCCTGGTTAAAGAATTTCTGAGCCTCCGCATTTCTCGTCGAAACGGGATGATCGATATTCCCGAGTCCGTTATCCAGCCAAACCGGCGGCTTTTCATGCGTTCCGTTAGAACCATGGCCGTGCTGCGAGTACACGAATGAAGTTATTGCAAGAACGATTATTGTTATAAGAACTTTCATATTGTCTCCGTTGGTATCTGGAACCTTTGTTCCATCTTTTTATCAAAAAATGAATTATTTTTCCGCTCTCCGCATGGATTCTTTAGAATTTTCTGAATTTTTTTGAAAAATATTTGAGGTAGACTCGCTATCGATCATTCCTGCCTTTTACAACAACCTCCGTTTCCAGTTACATTTGACTCATCACAACTCTGGAGAAAATGATTCTAATGCAAAGACTAGCGATCAGCGCTATTGCGCTCTGTTTTGTATTTTCTTTTTCGGCGGTAGCACAACCTGCACCCGCCAAGCGAACGTTGCCGGATCCCGAAGTCGCCAAGATGGTGCGAGAGATCTCGGCCAAACGGATCGAGGCTGACATTCGAAAGCTCGTATCGTTTGGCACTCGAAACACACTTTCCGAACAGGACAATCCCACACGTGGAATCGGGGCGGCGAGGGACTGGATCTACGCGGAGTTTCAAAAGATCAGTGCCGAGTGCGGAGGTTGTCTCGATGTGCAGAAGCAGGCGTTTGTTCAGCCGAAGGCCAATCGGATTCCTGAACCCACTACGCTGACCAATGTCTTTGCCGTGCTCAAGGGCACGACTGACGCGACTCGTATCTATGTCGTTTCAGGCCATTACGATTCGATGTGTACATCACCTACGGATGCGAAATGCGATGCGCCGGGGGCGAATGATGATGCGTCGGGTACGGCGGTCTCGATCGAGCTGGCTCGCGTGATGTCGAAGCGAAAATTCGACGCGACGATCGTCTTCATGGCCGTCCCTGGCGAAGAGCAAGGTTTGCTCGGTGCTGCGTATTACGCCGAGGAAGCGAAGAAGGCTAAGACGAATATCGAGGGGATGTTCACCAACGATATCGTCGGCGGCGTGACGTCGCACAAGAAATCTCAGTTCCGAAACAAGGTCCGCGTTTTTAGCGAAGGCGTGCCATCGAACGAGACCGAGCAGGAGGCAAACACTCGTCGTAGCGTCGGCGGTGAGAATGACGGACAGTCCCGGCAGTTGGCACGTTACGTCAAAGAGCAGGGTGAACGTTATCTCAAGACTTTCGGCGCGTGGATGATCTATCGACGCGACCGCTATGGCCGTGGCGGCGATCATATGCCGTTTGTCGAACGCGGTTTTGCCGCCATTCGCTTTACCGAGTCGGATGAGGATTATACGCATCAGCACCAGAATGTTCGCACGGTCGACGGTAAATTTTTTGGCGACACGATCGAATACATTGACTTCGAATACACCGCAAATGTCGCCCGCGTAAACCTCGTCGCCCTCGCCGGCCTCGCCTCGGCTCCGGGCAAACCGAAGGGTGTCGGCCTCGTCACCGGCGGTTTGAACAACGACAGCGTTCTCAAATGGGAAGCCAGCAGCGATGCCGATCTCGCCGGATACGAAGTCGTCTGGCGTGACACGACTGCCGCAGAATGGACCAATTCGACATTCGCCGGAAACGTCGTGACCTTCACGATGAAGGCGATGTCCAAAGACAATTTCTTCTTCGGCGTCCGTGCCGTAGACAAGGCGGGCAACAAGAGCCCCGTCGTCTACCCGCGTCCCGCCGCCCCGCCACGACCGGCCGCAACGCCTCGACCGCCTTCGCAGTAAAAGAGAATTATCCATGTATGGACACAGATGAACACAGATAAGAACTAGAAAATACCCGTGTTTATCAGTGTCCATCTGTGGACGATCCTTCTCTACATAGATGTCACTCAGATATTTTTTGTGGAATTTGTCCATTTTGTCCGCTCTCATTCGTCTAGGTTGTGAGGAAAAGAAATGAAGATATTGAAGATCGCAATTTTGATCGCCGCTTTGGCTGTCGGCTTGTCGGCACAGGTCAAGAACACTGAGAACACCGTCAAGCTCGGCGAGGGGCGGGCGAGTGAGAAGGCATCGCTTGCGGATATGGCTTGGCTGGCCGGAAGCTGGTCAGGCACGGGCTTTGGCGGGGTGAACGAAGAGCTGTGGAGCAAGCCAAATGGCGGTGCGATGGTCGGGACATATCGTTTGATCAAGGATGGCAAGGCTGTCTTTTACGAGATGATGATGCTCGTTGAACGCGAAGATTCCATAGTGCTGCGGCTCAAACATTTCAATCCGGACTTCACCGGCTGGGAAGAAAAGGACAAAAGCGTAGATTTCAAATTCGTCAATAAGGTCGGCAGTCGCATGAATTTCTCAGGCCTCACATTTGAAAAAGTGTCGGGTGATAAACTGAATATCTACTTGGCCTTGAAGCAAAAAGATGGGTCACTCAAAGAGGAAGTTTTCTCGATGACCAGAACAAAATAATTCCCCTTTGTGCTCTCTGTGTCCTCACTTTGTGTTCTTTGTGATAACCGGTTTTAAATCCTTATCACAAGGTTCACCAAGGGAAGACACAAAGAACCCAAAGTAAAGAGAGGAGATTTTATGCCAAACTATATATTGTTGCTGCATGAGCAGCCGATGGACTATTCACAGTTTTCGGCGGAGGAGATGCAGGCCGTGATCGGG
>JANNWQ010000297.1:0-4197 GCA_031408595.1 Acidobacteriota bacterium
GCAGTATCATCGTTAACCGACACACCAAGCAAGACTAGCAACCCAGAACCGATCTCGCCCGTAACGCGGCCATCGACCGTGACTCTTGCACGGGATACACGCTGTACAACCGCACGCATTATTCGGCGTCTTGGATGTAAACCTTGTTCATTACAACCGGTTCGATGGGCTTGTCGTTTGAGTTTTTTGCCACCGTAGCGATCTCGTCAACTATATCCTTTCCGTCGATGACCTTGCCAAACTTGGAATAGCTCGGGGGCAGCGGATAATCCTCGTGCATGATAAAGAACTGTGAACCGTTGGTATTCGGGCCCGAGTTCGCCATTGCGACCGTGCCTTTCTCGTAAGGCCCTGCGTAAAGCATCGAGCCGCGGTTGATCTCGTCCGCAAATTTACCGCCCCACGCCGATTCGCCGCCGTAGCCCTCGCCAAGCGGATCGCCACCCTGGATCATGAAATTCGGGATAACGCGGTGAAAGATCACACCGTCGTAGTAATTCTTATCGGCGAGCAGCCGAAAGTTTTCAGTCGTTTTGGGAGCGTCTTCTTCGAGAAGCTCAAATTTGATCGTACCCTTACTGGTCTCTAAAACTGCAATTCTATTTGCCACTAATTATTCTCCTGATTCAAAATAAACCTTTCGATCGCTGCGGCCACGCCGCTTTCATCGTTACTTAATGTTGTATAAAAATCGCCCATTTCGTGCAACCGCCGGTCTGCGTTTCCCATTACCACCGGCGTCCCGGCGTACTGCAACATTTCGAGATCATTGAAATTGTCACCTATCGTCATCACATTCGCCGGCGTTAAGCCATTCATCTCGGCCAGTTTTGCCACACCATGTCCTTTCGACGCGTCAGCGGGAAGTATGTCTATCAGGGTGAAATCGCGACGCGGATAGGCCGTCGTGAGAAGTGTAATGCGATCGCCCATATAGCTGCGAAGATCAGTCTCAAGTTCAGTCATCCGCCCGCAGGGGCCCGAGAATGAGATATGAACGACCTCATGCGAGTCCACTACGTCTTCGAGAGCCGATACATGCTCGACTGACGATTCAACTTCGTCCCCATGCATCCGGCCCGACCAACGAATGTATTCCTGCAGCGGCGTGTTCTCGCTCGAAATGCGATCATACAGCATCGTGCCAAGGCCTGTCGGATCGGTGCTGACCAACGCGTCGCCGCCGAGTTCTTTGCCAACCCGAATTATCTCAAGCGTCATTTCCGTCGAAAGCAGGGAACAAGCGAGCGTTTCCAACGACTCGGCATACTTCACCAACGCACCATTATGCGTGATCAACGGTGCATTCAACCCAAGATCGATCCCAACCGGCCGAGCATCGCGAAACCGGCGTCCCGTAGCGATAGTCACGAGTACGCCGAAATCCTCAGCCGCGCGTATAGCCGCACGATTCGCGTCGGAGATATGTCCTGAAGAGTCGAATGTTGTACCGTCGAGATCGAGGGCGAGGAGTTTGATCATCGAGATTCAGACAGCTTTGCGAGCTTCGACATATGATCGTAGCAGGGCATTTATTCTGGTCTGATAGCCATCGCCGTCATTCTTGAAAAAATCAACTATTTCCTCATCGAGTCGAAGGGTCAATTGTCGTTTCTTCGGAATCACCTTAAACCCTTTCCTCACGACTCCCCTTGCCCACATTTCAGGCGTAGTTCGAGGAATGTCCGAAAAATCAATCTCGTCATCCGTCATGTTTCGGAGCCTTTCGATATCAGTCCCGTATACTTTTGAAGTAGATCTCTTGCTCATACTTTTCTGCCTTTCTTACTGAAATAATGCGAATCAAATCGTAGGTTTCTGTGTGCGTAACAGCAACCACCTCGCCGAATAACAAACCTAGCGAAACCCAACGTTCTTCGCCATAATCAAAACGGTCATCCGGGAACAAGTATCGATCAAACTCAAAGACGCGATAGGCATCGGCGAAATCGATTTGATGCCGGCGAATATTAGCAAGGCGTTTCTTCTCATCCCACTCAAATTCTATCATAAATGTAACTACATAATGTAACTACGTCGATATTATTTGCTTTTGTCGAGTATTTCGCAAAATGTTTTATAGATTGAGTAGACTTCCTTCATTGAGATCGTTGGAATTCGGTTGTGGTCTACTGGAGAATAGAACTTGATTCGCTTATCTTCACCCAAAAATGGCTCACGTCGGACCTGACCGTTGTAGAACGCCGCGGTTAAATTGCTTGCGATGATTTCCATTTTTTCTTTGTCCATATCTATATCTATAACCTATTGATTTCCTTCGGCAGAACGTTTCTCCAGTCTTTCTTTCTCCAACCACTGCTGGTACTTCGCCTTGCCTTTCTCAAATTCCGCCGCTGATGCATAGAACCAGTGCGACCCATCATTCGCTTCGACGTTGCGGACATAGAATATATAGTCGTTCGGCTGCGGGTTCAGCGCGGCCTTGATCGAGCTTTCGGTGACGGACGAGATCGGGCCGGGCGGGATACCGGTTTTGATTCTGGTGTTATAGGGCGAGTCTACTTCGAGGTCGCTCTTGTGGATCGTGCCGTCCCATTTGCCGAGCATCTTGGCGATATAGACGTTTGTTTGATCGATGCCGAGCGGGATGTTTTTTGCGAGACGATTGTTGATAATGCCGGCAACGATGGGACGCTCGCTTTCTACGCCGGTTTCGGTTTCGATGAGGGAAGCGATGGTAACGATCTCGTGCGGAGTTCGTCCGAGCGAACGGGCCTGAGCGGACCATTCCGGCTTCCAGAATTTACGAAACTGCTCGACCATCGCCTTGATGATCTCAGGCGGCTTGGCGTCGCGAGGGAAGCTGTACGTCGTCGGATACATATATCCCTCAAGATTCTTCGCCGTTGGCGAGATGTCTTGGATCAAAGAGATGTCGTCCATCAAGGCGACAACAGCTTTGTCGTCCATTGATGGCGTTTCGACGCCGCCGTTCGAGGACGCTCTACCGAATTTTTCGGCAACACGTTTCGCGATATCGAACCGCGTGAATCCCTCAGGTATCGTCAGCTTGATGGTGCGATCCTCGCCTTTTTCGAGTTGCTTTAGAATTTGGATCGTTGAAATCGGTGAAGCGAATTGGTACTCGCCGGCTTGGAGCTTGGTCGAGTCTCCCAGCGTTCGCAGGTAAATATTGGTGGCAGTTTCACTCGAGATAATACCGTCAGCGGCGAGCCTGGTAATGATCTCACGCGGTGTCGAGCCTTTCTCGATTTTGATGTAATCGTTCGCCTTCGTGTGAGCGATGGCAGCATTGACCGAGCGAAAAACCCAAAACGACAGACCCGCGACCGCGAGTCCAGCGAGGAAGACCAACGCGACAATTGCCTTGATAAACTTCATTCGTCAAAGGAAATCCACGACGACAAATACGGCCGGCGTGGATGAATAAGAACTCTGTCGTCGGCTACTTAGCCGCCAAGTATTTCTCGACTGCAGCCGTGATTGCCTCGCCTTCCGGCTTGTCTTTCGAGCCAAATCGAGCAACGATCTTGCCAGTTCGATCAACGAGGAACTTATTGAAATTCCACGAAATATCACCGCCGAATTCGGGGTTCGATTCCTTGCTCGTCAAATATGTATATAGCGGATGCTGATCGGCACCGGTGACCGAGATCTTTGAAAACATCGGGAATGTCACACCATATTTTGTCGAACAAAATTCCTTGATATCCTTCTCGGTGCCCGGCTCTTGTCCCATGAAATTGTTTGCGGGGAAACCGAGCACGACTAGTCCCTGATCTTTGTACTTTTTGTAAATAGTTTCCATGCCTTCATACTGCGATGTATAGCCGCATTTGCTGGCAACGTTAACAATCATTACGACTTTACCTCTATAGGCATCTAGTTTTACGTCTTGGTCGTCAATGTCTTTCATCGTGAACTCGTAGACATTCTTCTGCGGCGGTGCGGCTGTGGGCGTCGGGTTGAGCACGAAGCCGTATTTGTACGCTGCACCGGCTACGCCGATGGCGGCAAGGATCAGGACTAGGACAACTACCTTTAGCATTATTATTTCTCCAATTCTCGAGGACTACGCGGCACCTTTTGCAGTTCAGGCGTCTCGCCAGTTGCGGCGAAAATTTCCTTAAATGCACCGACACTTGCCATTACGCCGGAAGTTTCCATCGGCATAAAGATCACCTTCGAATTCTGCGTCCTGGCCATGTCGCGCAT
>JANNWQ010000298.1:0-4709 GCA_031408595.1 Acidobacteriota bacterium
AGACGCGATCAGAGCGTCGTAACCTTCGGTTTTTGCCGCTATCAAATCGTGGTCAAAAATGGCACCTGAATCGGCACGTTCGCGTTCGAGAAGCACCTTCATCAACCCCTTGATCACTGCCATATCGCCGCCGATGCGGACTGGAAGGTGTAGATCGGTAAGCGTAGTCGCCTTGCCGCGGAGCAACGTCAGCGGTCCGGAAAAAGGATTGCCATAATGCTGCGGATTTGGATTGACGAAGCTGTTAAGGCCGGCTTCTTTGAGCGGATTGATCGCGAGCACCTTCGCTCCAGCAAGCTTTGCCGCGCTAAGCGAGGATAGCATTCGCGGTGCATTCGTCCCGGGATTTTGCCCGATGACGATGACGAGATCGGTCTTTTCAAAATCCTCGAGCCTGATGGTCGCCTTGCCGAGGCCGATCGACTCGGCAAGCGCGACGCTGGTCGATTCGTGGCACATGTTTGAGCAATCTGGCAGATTGTTCGTGCCAAACTGCCGGACGAAAAGCTGGTAGAGAAATGCCGCCTCATTCGATGTGCGGCCCGATGTGTAAAAAACCGCTTCGTCGGGCGTCGTGAGCGAATTGAGTTCACCGGCGATCAACGAGAATGCCTGCTCCCACGCAATTGGTTCGTAGTGCTCACTTCCCTCACGCAAAACGAGCGGTTCCGTAAGACGTCCTTGATCATTGAGCCAATGATCGGAACGCTCGCTCAGATCTTTGACCGAATGCTCAGCAAAAAACTCTCGCCCGATCCGCTTGTTCGTTCCTTCGTCAGCCAACGCCTTCGCTCCGTTCTCGCAAAACTCATTGACTGTCCGCGTGTCCGGATCGGGCCACGCACACGACTGACAATCGATCCCGCCCTTCTGATTGAGATTCAAAAGCCCACGAGCCCCGCGAACAACGCCCATCTTGCCGATCGTCGCCTTTATCGCGCTCGTCACCGCCCCGAGACCAGCCGCGACGGTGGGCGGTTTCGTGACGGTTGTTTTCGGCCTGTCGCTCGTTCGAGCCATAAACTCCTAATTAGCAACTAACAATTTTCAATCCGTTCCGTGCCGCAATAGATATTGAACCGCCCGTCGCGCACAAAGCCGAGTAGCGTCATGCCGTACTCGGCCGCAAGTTCAACGGCGAGGCTGGAGGGTGCTCCAACAGCAGCGAGGATCGGGATTCCAGCCATCAACGCTTTTTGAACAAGCTCAAAACTTGCTCTTCCGCTAACCAAGAGAATCTTGTCCGAGAGCGGCAACTTTCCGCCGAGGAATTTCGCCCCGATCACCTTGTCGAGAGCATTGTGCCGGCCAACGTCTTCGCGAACAATGTCGAGCGTGCCTTCTCGATCAAATAATGCCGATGCATGCAGGCCGCCAGTCTGGTCAAAGACGGCTTGCGAATCGCGAAGTAAGGTTGGCAAACTATGGATCAGCTCGCTGCTGACGGTGAGGCCATTCGGCGACAATGCCTCGATGCCGGTTCGCAGAGCCTCGATCGAAGATTTGCCACAGACGCCGCAACTTGAGGTCGTGTAGAAGTTGCGGTCGAGGCCTTTGAGATCGATATCGATGCCATCACGTAGGTCGACTCGGATAGTATTCGAATTGAGAGCGGCTGCTCGATCGAGCGTGCCGCTTCCCTTGCCGATCTTAAGGCCGCAATGGCGGATATGTTCGAACTGATCAGGCGATGTGAAAATGCCTTCGGTAAACAGAAACCCGGCGGCAAGCTCGCCATCGTCCCCCGGCGTCCGCATCGTTATCGAAACCGCTCGATGCGGCTTGCCGAAAGGTTTGACGCGTATCTCAAGCGGCTCCTCGACCGCCAGCACGTCCATAAGGGGAGACTCATTTTTGCCAGTTCCTATCCGCTGAACAGTGGTTTCGATGATTGCCGGAGCAGTTTTCACACCTGAATTTTAGCAGAAGGGCTAGTTCTGTTTGTGATCTTTCGCATCATTTTTTAGCGGCTATAGTGTGCGTCTTAATTGGCAATTCACAACCATCATCAAACTCACATGCAGCCAGAACCGCTTTTTCTGCAATCATGCTGGCGTCGCTCAATTCATCATAGGTTGCAAACAGAGATCCAAGAGCAAAATTACGTCCCGAGCCTATCGCCCAAAACTTTTCGTACTCGTAGACTTCTCGCCAAGTATACATCCCGAAAATCCCTTTCGGATTCGCTATCAAGCCGTCAATTTGGCTGGAGTCGTATTCTTGTACCGACTCATCATCGTCAGTTCGTAAGTGGTACTCCTGAGTCAGGATTGAGTGCATGGTCATATACGAGCGAAAAATCTCCTGTTCACTATTGAACGAAAGCTTAGACTTGTAACGCTTGAGCAAGTCCGCCATTACGTGTTCGTGGGCTGTAGCTCCGACGAGGCCAAAAAAGGTATCGCCATGCTGAATTATCTTTGATCTATCCTTTAGATAATCAGACTTGATGTTCAATGAGCCAACACTATAGTTGCTATCTGCGGCGATGGCGATCTGTTTGTTCTTCTTGACGACAACAATAACTGACATAATGGTTATTAATCTGCGGGAATTATCCGTCCGCGGCATTCGCCGAAGCCTATTCTGCGAAAGCCTTCTCGTTCGCAGTAGCCTTTCATGATGATCTCATCGCCGTCCTCGAGGAAGCGGCGGATTTCGCCGGACGGGAGTTCGATTGGTTCGGTGCCTCGCCACGAGAGTTCGAGCATCGAGCCGCGTTCCGATTTCTCTTTACCCGAGATCGTGCCGGTGGCGATGAGGTCGCCGGTTTGGAGGTTGCAGCCGCCGGAGGCGTGATGCGTGAGCATCTGGCCGATCGTCCAATAGAGGTCTTTCATGTTGGATTTGCTGAGCAGATGCGGAGCAATGTTCTCGTCACGCATCTTCTGCGTTTGAATATAGACCTCAAGATTGATGTCGATGCCGCCGAGTTTTTCGTTCTCTTCGTCAGCTAGATAATCCAGCGGCGCGGGATCGCCTTTTTCGCGTTCGAACGCTTTTGTGCGAAACGGAGCGAGAGCCTCCATCGTGACGACAAACGGCGAGATAGTCGTCGCGAAATTCTTGGCCAGAAACGGCCCGAGCGGCTGATATTCCCACGCCTGTATGTCGCGGGCGGACCAGTCATTTACAAGGCACAGGCCAAAGATGTGCTGCTCGGCTTCTTCTATTGGGATGGACGTGCCTATTTCATTCCCGCCGCCAACAAAGAAGCCGACTTCCATCTCGTAGTCGAGACTCTTGCACGGAATAAACACCGGCGGAGCTTCGGGATCGGTGCGATTCTGCCCATGCGGACGTTTGATATCGGTGCCGCTTACCACGATGCTCGACGCCCGCCCGTGATAGCCGATCGGTACGTATTTGTAATTCGGCAATAGCGGATTATCGGGGCGAAACATAGATCCGACGTTCGTCGCGTGATAAATGGAGCAATAGAAATCGGTGTAGTCGCCGATCTCGAACGGCAGTTCAGGATCGATTCCCTTCGCATCGACGAGGCATTTTTTCGCGTCGCGGATCAGATCGTCCGGTGCACCTTCGCGCAAAACGTCGAAAGCTGCTCTTCTGATGTCCGCGAGCACCTCAGGTCCGTAAACTTCCGTCAAAAACGAAAGGTCACAAAGCTCCATCTCCCGAGCTATCTCATCAAAATCAGAGCCAAAAAGCCCAGACGAGATCGCAGTGTAGAGATCAAATATCTGGTCGCCGATCGCCATTCCGAGCCGCGGGGACTCGCTCTGCTTGCCCGGCCAAAACATGCAAAACGGCATATTCTGTATCGGAAAATCCGTAGTCGGGTCGTTGGCCGATTCAACCCAGCTTTTGAGATTCGGATCGTGTGTTTCGTTAATTTCGTAGATCATAAAAAGAGTTCGGAGCAGAAAGGCGGAAACCCGACCTGTAGGGAGGGTGTTTAACGCACGTTAGAAGTTAGGCAGATCATCACCCTGACCGTACAGCACATAGTTTACCGCACCATCGACGTGCGTCGGTTTCCAAAGATACCTTGTGCTACCGCCGCGTGACCATATTTTTGTTCAGTACTAACCAGCCCTGCCTCTCTCAATTCTCGCGTACAATTGGATTTGAATCCATTCATAACAGGCTCGGGCTTACCGGCGACACTTACGACTCAGTGTACGTGATTCGTCCTGACGTTGATTGCATAAATGCAACAACCTCGGTGTTTGCAGGCATTTCGGATCTATCATTCTACTACAGATCGCTGTGAGCCGTCGAGGGTGAATATCTCCGAGGGGATGTTTGCAGTCATCTTCGTTTGGAGGTTTTTGTTCGGCAGTATTTTTGGCGTGCCGTATATGTTTTTTCCATGCCGATCAACCGATTTCCTGTCGTCGCCGTGCAGCCATGTTCCGTACGTACGGAAAGTAATCAGGTAGGCGAGCGGCCCTTCGTTTTCGTCCCAGTCGTAGTTGCCCATATTGAACACCCTCCCTACGGGTCGGGTTTCCGCCTTTCTGGCTACAGCACTCCTAACTTCTGCAGATCCGCCACCGGTTCGTCGAATGAGCATGAGCCGAAGGACTGGATACCTTTGTGACGGAGGTTTTCGATTTGGGCAATGCCGAGAGAGAAGTCCCGCCACGTGACGGTTTGGTTTTCAAAGTGAAAAACTTCGTCAAATTCCTCTTCCATCACGTCCTCAAGCACATTGCTTCGAAAGCCCTCACGAGCGAATCCGG
>JANNWQ010000299.1:0-4861 GCA_031408595.1 Acidobacteriota bacterium
GGGCGGTATCTTTGCTGGGAGCCTTACCAACGTGATCGTGACGAATTCGACCGTTGCCGGCAACTCAGGGGGCATCATCGCTCCCGGCGGCATCGTGAATAATGGTGCAACCGCAGTAACTGTTCGCAGCTCGATTCTCGCCGGAAACACGGGTGGTTTTGGTGCTGACTTCCAAGGCACATTGACCTCGCAGGGCTATAACCTGATCGGAAACACTTCTAATACGACCATCAGCGGCGGTTCGAACGACCTTCTCAATGTGAATCCACTGCTCGGCCCACTGGCACCAAACGGCGGCCCGACCCAGACCCACGCCCTGCTCCCCACCAGCCCGGCGATCGACAAGGGCATCAATGCGGTTGTACCTTTAACGACCGATCAGCGCGGACCTGGATTCGCACGAACCATCGACAATCCCTCGATCGCTCCGGCCCCGAGCGGCGACAATACTGACATTGGAGCCTTTGAAGCTCCTCCGTCGGCCCCGACGGTCACGAGCGTCAATCCGACCTCCGGCCCGCAGGCGGGCGGCAACTCAGTGACGATCACGGGTACCGGGTTTACGGGAGTGACGACTGTTACCTTCGACGCATTGGCCTGCACGGCGGTGAATTTCGTTTCGGATACTCAGATCAGCTGCACCGCCCCGGCCCACGGTCCCGGCGCCGTCAGCGTCATTGTCACAACCCCGGGCGGTACGAATGCGGCTAATACGCTCTATACCTACGAGGCCGAGACGACGGTGACCGTTTCGGGCGGCAACTTGCTGATCGAGGATACCAATGGCGGTAATAGCAATGACAACATAACCATCGCGTGTAGTCCGCCGAATATCACGATAACCGATGCCGGTACTGGTTTGAATCAGACCATCCCGATCGCCTCGGTCACGGGCACGATCACCGTCAACACGTTCGGCGGAAACGACACGCTGACGGTAAACCTCACGGGCTGTGACTTTATCCCGGCCGGAGGTTTGTTCTACAACGGCGGAGCGGCCGGTAACGACGTCCTCAATATCTCGGGCTACTCGGGCGGTACGACAACGTACAACTACGTCAACGCAAACAATGGCGACATCGTCATTGCCGGCGGTACTCGCACAGGCACGATCACGTACACCGGCCTTGAGCCGATCGTGAATAGCGGAACGCCTGCGGATGTGATCTTTAACTTCCCGGTAGGAAATAACCAAGCGACACTCTCTGACCTAGGTGGCGGCATGTCGCGATTGGCGAGTAGTCCCGTTACGTTTGAGACGACGGACTTTGCCAACCCCGCCTCGTCGGTGACCATCAATCCGGGATCCCCATTCAACGGTATAAATGTTGCCGCATTGGCGAACAACTATCCGAGTCTAACGCTTGGAAGTACTGCGAACAGATTCGGTGGCATCCAGTTTCAAGGAGCGGTCACCCTTGCGAGTGGCAGGAGTCTGGCTGCGTTTGTGGGAGCAGGCTCGATTTTCCATACAACAGCTAACTCAGATATTGCAACGAGCGGCTCTGGCACTATCCTGGAAGATACGTTGGGGCAAATCAGGCTTTTCTCTGGATCGAGTTTGACCACGGTAGATGGAGCCTTGACGCTGAGCGCGAACCAACAGGTCGCCCCGAGCATCGGCACCTTTATCGGCATTGAGATCACTTCAGCCACCGTCCAGGCCACGGGCACCGGCGTCGTTACCGTCAACGGTAAGGGCGGTACGGTCGGTGCCAATCAGCACGGCGTGCTCCTCACCGGTGCAGGTTCGCTGATCAGGGGCGGCAACGCAGCCGGGATCACAACTAGTGTGACCGGAACGGGCGGTGCGTCGTCCGGCAACTCCAACTTCGGCGTCTTTGTTATTCAGGCAGGTTCGACAATAACATCGGGTGGCGGTGCCGTTTCGGTAACAGGAACTGGCGGTGGAGTGTCCGGGAGTGGTTTTAATCAAGGGGTTCGCTTTGAAAACGGCGGTGTGTGCACAGCCGGTGGCTCTGCATCGGTCACCGTTACCGGTACGGGAGGCTCGACATCTACCGGAAATAGTAATTACGGTACGCTTGTTGTTGGAGCCGCTTCTGCAATTACATCCGGGTCAGGCCCCGTCCTTGTTACAGGCTATGGTGGGGGATCTGGCGTCAGTGTGGAGAATTTTGGAGCGTTTGCCTTACAAGGAGGACAGATAACGGCCGGTGGAATCGGAACCGTGTCTGTTGTTGGGAATGGCGGAAATTTAGCCGGAACCGGATCAGGGAATTTTGGTGTTTTGGTTGACAACACAATCATTACATCTGGTGGCGGGAATGTATCTGTGAACGGAACCGAAGGCGGTGGGGCCAGCCCCGGGATTGTAATTCGCACATCGGGCTCGATTTCGACTGCCACTAATGGCGGCAGTAATACGTTAACGGCCAATAGCATGCTTTTCGATGCTACGTCTACCGTGAGTGCTCAGGCTGGAAGTAGTGTGACGCTCGGCCAAAGGACGGCAGGGACTGGCATTAACCTGGGCACATCGGGAGATCCAAGCGGCGGCCCGCTCAATTTGACCGACGCCGAGATCGATCGGATCACGGCGGGGACGCTGACTATCGGCTCTACCAGCCTGCCCCTGCCGGGCAATGTTTCGTTCACCGGAGCTGTGCCGATCGACGTTACGGACGGGCCAATCATCCCGCAGTTGAATATATGGAGCGGAGGCAACTTCTCGAGCAATGCAACGGTGGGGGTTTTGGACGTTATCGCCGACGGACTCGACGTTAGGAGCAGCGGCTTCGTTAATCTCGATATCGACGCAAATACACTTAGCAGCCTTGCTGTTGGCAGCTCGATCCTAAGCGAAAGCAATACGGTCACGCTCGTCGGGCCAAACGGTGCGAGAGCTACAGCCTCCGGTCCGCTTACCCTGGCCGGCGGTCGATTTAATACGACGGCGGCAGGCGGAATCCAAAGCGGCGGAGCGATAAACGTCCAGAACGGCGCAACCTTGGGCGGTACGGGTTCGGCCGTCGGTGGCACCTCGACGACGGTGGCATCCGGCGGTACTGTTTCGCCGGGAACGAGTCCGGGCATTCTGACGATGTCTAACGGTTTACAGACGTTTCAGACCGGCTCGACGGTCGCGATCGAAATAAACGGCACGGCGCCGGGTAATACTGCCACGGATCACGACCAGATCAGAGTGATCGGCGGCGTGAATCTGACCGGTTCGACCCTGACGCTGTCCGGCTCGCATACGCCGACGGCGGGGCAGACGTTCATGATCCTCGAGAAGGTGCCGGCCGGGCCGATCACCGGAACATTCGGCGGCATCTCCGAGGGAGCGGTGATCGCACCGTTCCTCGTACCGGGAATGCAGGCGGTCGTGAGCTACGTCGGTGGCGATGGCAATGATGTGGTCTTGACCGCAATGCTGCCGCCGGCGAGCATCACGCTTTCGGATCCGAATCCGATCGGATTTGGCAGTGTGACCGTAGGCAATACTTCGCCGACCCAGACCTACAATGTTTCGGGTGTAAATCTCACCGCCAATATAGTTGTTACGGCTCCGACGCATTTTGAGGTTTCGTTGTCGCCGCTTAGCGGATTTGGTCCATCGGTCAGCATTCCGTTTGGTAGCGGAACTGTGACTAACGTACCGGTCTATGTACGCTTTGTGCCGACAGCGCCCGGAGTGTTCAGCAATCCGATCACTCATACGAGCGGAGCCGCGCCGCAGCAGGACAAGACAGCCCTCGGCACCGGCGTCGCGGCGGTATGCGTTGCTCCGCCCGCGAACATGATCGCGTGGTACAAAGGCCAGGACAATGCCAATGACCAGTTTGGAGTGACGAACGGAAGCCTCGTCGGAGGAGCAGCGTTTGCAAACGGCAAGGTTGGAAGGGCGTTTAGCCTCAGCGGCGCCGGTCAGTACGTAACAGTGCCGGGCACGGGAACGCTAGGTCTGTCCGGAAACCAGGTGACCATCGACGGCTGGATCAGGCCGACTGCCGCCACCGATGCGATCTATTTCGGAAGGACGACATCCGGCGGAAATGACTATCTGCTGATACGGCAGTTTGGACAGTTAACGGCTATTGTTCGCACCACTGTTGGTGGGGAAACGATCGCACTTGCTGGTGGATTTGACGCTCCTATAAACCAATGGACCCATCTCGCGATGGTTTACAATGGCACGAACATAGTCATTTATGTCAACGGCGTTGCAGCCGGTGCCCCGACTGCGAAGACGGGCAATATTATCAACGGGGCTGCCCCGTTCAATATTGGTGGGCGAGCCGGCGGCCCGAACTTCAACGGACTTATCGATGAAGTGCAGGTCTTCAGCCGTGCACTGATGGGGCCTGAGATCGCTTCGATCTACAACGCCTCGACGGCGGGCAAGTGCCTTGCTCCTGAGATCGTTGTCGAAGAGCCGGTCACCAATGGGCTTGTTGACAATGTCGGAAGCCGTGATTTCGGAAGCTCGAATGTCGGAGCGCCGGGAGCTACGAAGACGTTTACGGTTCGTAATGCGGGTACGACGACGTTGAATGTAACTCTCGGTTCGATCGCGGTCAGCGGCGGGAACGCGGGTGATTTTGTGGTCAACACGACGGGTATGAGCCCGACGGTGGCTCCGAATGGCAACACGGCATTTACAGTACAGTTTACGGCGGGCGCCGCCGGGCCGCGTACGACCGACCTCGATATTCCGAGCGACGATGCGGACGAGAATCCGTTTGATATCGCTCTCATCGGCAATGGAATACCTGTCGCCAATCTTGCGATCACAAAGACTGACGGATCGTTGACGGCGGTTCAGGGCACTACGGTTACTTATACTTTGGGCTACTCGAACGGCGGGCCGTCCACCGCGACGGGTGTTGTGCTGACA
>JANNWQ010000300.1:0-5551 GCA_031408595.1 Acidobacteriota bacterium
AACGCGACCGACGACTCAACCATCGGCTTTTTCCAAATAGGCGGCGGCATCGCCGGCGATTTCCCCATCTGCGTTGTCCCGATGCTCCACCAAGACCTACAACGCGACGGCGTTCCCGTTTGGGGCTATTTCTGTCAGATCTCGGATTCGACCACGTCGTATGGTTCATATTCAGGAGCAGTGCCGAATGAGAAGATCACTTGGGGAAAGCTAGAAGCTACGACGCCAAAATTTATCGTTGAATCGGACGCTTCGATCGTAGCTCCGTTGATGTTTGCTTATATTTTGGGTTGGTAGCCTTTTCACGATCCTCGCATCAAGGGTATTGACAAGTCGACATGATTCCTTTAGCTTCAAGGTATATTCCCCCGCTTGTTTCGACAGGCGGGTGCGAGGGCGGGGTAAGCAATTACTTCGCCTTCTGCGTTTTTCAGATACGTTTTGATGAACATAAACGTTTATATCGATGGGTTTAACCTGTATTACGGTGCGACGAGGGGAACGCCGTATAAATGGCTCAATCCATTTACGGCCTGCCAGCTACTATTCCCAAATGACACAATAAACAAGGTCAAGTATTTTACTGCACGAGTTTCAGCTCGAGCATCTGACCCGGATCAGCCAATTCGTCAAAACACATATTTCCGAGCCCTATTGACGGTGCCGCAAATTGAGATTATCGAAGGAAGATTTCTTACGAAGAATGTGATGATGCCCTTAGCGAACACGAATCCGCAGCAATATGCCCGAGTCGTAAAGACTGAGGAGAAAGGCTCGGACGTCAATCTAGCCGTTCGTTTGATAAATGACGCCTACAAGAAAGATTTTGAAATGGCCGTGATGATCACAAATGATTCGGATCTGTTGGAACCGCTAAAAATCGTCAAGGATGAGTTAGGCTTACCGGTAGGAATTGTTAACCCGCAAGAACATCCAAGTTTCCATCTCAAACAACACGCAACATTCATGAAGAAACTTAGAACAGGCGTTCTGCAAGCAAGTCAGTTTCCGAATACCTTGACCGACGCCAATGGAACATTTCACAAACCTTTGATCTGGTAGAATCCGAACATGATGCAGCATTTCGACGTCCTCATCACCGGAGCAGGCCTTTCGGGCATCGGGGCCGGAGCGCATTTGCGGATGGAGTGTCCGGAGAAGACCTTTGCGATACTTGAGGGCCGTGAGCGAAGCGGCGGGACTTGGGATCTGTTTCGATATCCGGGTGTTCGGTCTGATTCGGATATGTTTACGCTCGGCTATAGCTTTCGGCCGTGGAGTGACCAGAAAGCGATCGCTGACGGGCCTTCAATACTGAACTATATCCGCGAGACTTCGGCCGAATACGATCTCGATAAAGAGATACGTTACGGCCATCGCGTTCGGCGAGCCGAATGGTCCTCCGAGACTTCGAAATGGACGGTCGAGGTCAAGGGAGGAGAAGATCTCCCGCAAAGTCACAAAGACGCAAAGCTGAAGACCACACTTTTCACCTGTAATTTCCTCTATCTCTGCACCGGCTACTACGAATACGAACAAGGCTACACACCTGTCTGGCCTGGGTTTGACGAGTACAAAGGAACCATAATTCACCCGCAAAAATGGCCTGATGATCTCGATTATACCGGCAAGAACGTTCTTGTCATCGGCAGCGGTGCGACGGCGGTGACGCTGGTTCCTGCAATGGCTGAAACGGTAAAACATGTGACAATGCTCCAACGTTCGCCGACGTATATCGTGACGATGCCGTCGCAGGACGTGGTCGCAAACTTCTTTCGCTCGCTGCTCCCAGCAAAGGCAGCGTACGCGGCGGCACGTTGGAAGAACATCATCCGCCAGGCAATCTTTTACGCAGGTGCCAAAAAGTATCCCAATGCCATGAAGCGGCTGATCGGAAAGGGAATTAGCAAAGAGCTGGGCGACGAACAGCTCGAGAAGAACTTCACGCCGAAATACAACCCATGGGAACAGCGTTTGTGCGTCGTGCCGGATTCAGATCTTTTCGAAGCGATTCGCGGCGGAAAGGCGTCGATCGCGACGGGGAATATCAACACCTTCACCGCCACCGGTGTCCGCCTCGACAATAGCGAAGAGCTTAATGCTGACATAATTGTTACCGCTACCGGGCTCAATCTGAAGATCATGGCAGGCCTTGAACTGGTAGTTGACGGCGAGGTCGTCGATCTATCGAAAAAGATGGCGTACAAGGGCATGATGTACAACGACGTACCAAATCTCGCTCAGGCTTTCGGCTACACCAACGCCTCGTGGACGCTCAAATGTGACCTAACGTCAAAATACGTCTGCCGTCTGCTCAAGCACATGGACAGCCAAGGTTTTACAAGCTGTACGCCGCGTGCCAACGATCCGACTCTGGAACGCATACCGGTCCTCGATTTCAATTCCACGTACGTCCTGCGTGTGCTCGACCAACTGCCGAGCCAAGGGTCAAAGCACCCTTGGCGTTTGCATCAGAATTATTTCAAAGATCTGTCGATGCTCCGATATGCAAAGCTCGATGACGGTGTGATGGAGTTTCGCCGATCAGATTGAGTTATCATCAATTCTGGCGTGATAACTAGATAACTAAGAGTATATGCTGCGTTCGCTACTCGAAAAGCCTCTGATAAAACGTGCACGGCTCTGCGAATCGTGCGGCGATGATTTTTCATGTCAGATCGCACTAAGGGGTTGTTGGTGTCAGGACGTTGCCGTGACCGACGAGGCCAGACAGGAAATGGCCGCGAAATTCAAAGACTGTATTTGTCCAAAATGTCTCGCTGATTTTGCTGAGAATGCATCCTAATGATCTTTGCCTCCATGATAATGTTTCTTGTCTGTAGTCCGGCCGCGTTGCTCGACTACGCGATCCCGCGTTGGAGATCGGATCCGAGTATCCGTATCGAGGACGCATATAAATGGACCTACCAGGCGACTCGCGGCGGTGAACATGCGACTCCGAGCCGTGAGGCCGCCAAAACGTGGCTCGAACGTGAGTGGCAGTCGATGGGCGACGAGCCTAAGAGCGAGAATGAATGGATCGCCCTCTGCCCGAACGGCGAGATCAGACGTCTCAATCTGCGGCCTTTCAAGGCACGCGGCGGCAAGATGGATGACATACTCGATGCCTTTTTGACGAGTTCTAAGGACTACACAAGCGAACCAAAGGCTTTTACCGATGCGTGGGCGGAGCTTGGCACGCGGTTGAAGAAAAGTGGTTTTGGTTCGATAACTCATAAAGAGTGGCAGCGGCTCGACGCTGAGATGAAGAAAAAGGACTATCCCGCGGTTCACCACAGCGAGCAGTACAAAATGACCTACAAACCCGCATATCGAATCATCACTCTCAACGAGGCACAACGCATCATTCCAAACTAGTGTTTGCGCTTACATCACCCGTGAAATACCATTTTTACCTAGCGGTATGAAGATATTTCACGGTACGGAAAATGCCAACATAATGCGGCCGACGGTGCTGACTCTGGGCGTCTTTGACGGGCTGCACCTCGGTCATCAGCGGATCATGCAGACTGTGGTCG
Organism: Acidobacteriota bacterium; assembly: GCA_031408595.1. GTDB lineage: Bacteria > Acidobacteriota > Blastocatellia > Pyrinomonadales > Pyrinomonadaceae > OLB17. The sequence goes on from JANNWQ010000300.1 coordinate 3,540, forward strand.
ACCGGGCGAAAGTTGCCGGTGCGGTGCCGACGGCGATAACGTTTGACCCGCATCCGCGTGCTGTTTTGCATTCCAAGTCGGCTCCGCCGTTGTTGCAAACATTAGATCAGCGACTCGCGAATCTTGAGTTTCTCGGAATCGAGCAAACCATCGTGGTGAAATTTGATCAGGATTTTGCAGCGCAGCCCGCCGAGGATTTTTTATCAAATACCGTGCACGACCGCCTGCAGGCTCGCGAAGTTTACTTAGGCCACGGCTTTGCTTTTGGCAAGAATCGCGGCGGCGATATCGAGTTGCTTCGCTCGATGGGAGAAAAGCTGGGGTTCGTCGCAGATGAGGTCGATGAAGTGCAACTGCGCGGGCGTCGTGTTAGTTCGTCAGCTATCCGCCAGCTCTTGATCAATGGACGTGTTAATCTTGCCCGCCGGATGCTCGGTCGCCCCTACGGTGTAGAGGGCGTGATCATTCGCGGCAATCGCCGCGGCCACACCATCGGGTTCCCGACGGCCAACCTCAAACCGCACAACCGCGTCATACCGCGTTATGGTGTCTACGCGACCGCCACGCTCATCGACGGCATTTGGCGTAAGAGTATTACGAACATCGGCGTCCGCCCAACGTTTGAATCCGATGCGGACCCGTCTATCGAAAGCTATATTTTCGACTTCGACGGTGATCTTTATGGAGCGGTTCTGCGAGTTCGATTTCTCCATAGGATTCGCGACGAACGTAAGTTCAATGGAATAGACGAGTTGAAAGCACAGATCGAGCTAGATTCAGCTCGTGCGAGGAACTATTTCCATCATCAGGGCGTAAAGAATATGCTTGCATTGCTGTAAACGCAGGCGAAAAATGATGAACGAATTAGCATTAAAAGACACTCTCTCGGGCCACCGCGTAGCGGGCCCGCTGATCCCGACGGCTGAGCTGACTGTCGCCGAGCGAGCTGCGGTAAAACTGGCTAAAGAGAGGGTTGGGCGGCCGAATAACGACGCTGAAGAAGCGTCATTTGGCATTCACGGCTATCTGCGGCTGTTTCAGATCTCTCGGGTAATCGCGATGCTGTCGATGTATCTTTACCTCGATCAGCTCGATCTGCACATCAAGCACCAGAACAAGAAAAAAACTGAACGGCTCGGCCGCGCGTACGAGTTGACGCGGGCGGCGGTTTACGGGGAAAAACTGTGGGGCATCAAGCTGTGGTTTTTTCAGACCTTCTTATTCTCGCTTCGCCGTTTTTTCCTGGGAACCGAGACCAACCGCGAGAAGATACAGGAGAAACAGGCTGTCTGGCTCAAGGAAAAGCTCATTACGCTCGGGCCTACGTTTATCAAGATCGGTCAGTCGATGGGCACGCGGGCTGATCTCTTGCCGCTGCCGTTTGTCAAAGAACTAGGGATGCTCGTCGATCAGGTTCCGCCGTTTCCGAATGACGTCGCCCTCGCGATCATCGAGAAAGAGCTCGGCAAAAAGATCAGTGAGGTCTATGCCGAATTTGAGCTTGAGCCAGTAGCTGCGGCGTCACTTGGACAAGTTTATCGAGCCAGGCTGCACTCCGGGGAAGAGGTAGCCGTAAAAGTCCAGCGGCCCAATCTCGACGCTACGATCAAAGGCGATATCGTCATTCTCAAGAAGGTCGCAAACTTTGCCGAGCGCTTTCCCCAGCTTAGCGAGAATGCCGACTGGCCGGGAATGCTCCGAGAATTTGATGTAACCGTCCATGAAGAAATGGACTACACGGCCGAGGGCCACAACGCCGACCGTTTTCGCGAGAACTTCAAAAACTGGTCCAATATCCACGTGCCGAAGATCTTTTGGAACGCTTCGACCAAGAGAGTGATGACAATGGAGTTCATCCATGGCACCAAGGTCACAGATCTCGAGGAGCAGAAAAAGCGTGACGTCGACCCGGCAAAAGTTAACCGCCTGCTCATCAAAACGTATCTCAAACAGCTTCTCGAAGACGGCTTTTTCCACGCAGATCCGCATCCGGGCAATTTGCTTGTGATGCC
>JANNWQ010000301.1:0-4342 GCA_031408595.1 Acidobacteriota bacterium
AAGTTATAGCTTTACTAAGTTTCAATTTTTGCTCTCGGTCGATCTACAAAATGTGAAGCTGAAATTCTATTGCGCATATCCGCCGTTAATTTGGGCGTGTCGGGTTTCTTCACAGCCGGCTTTTTCGGGGCCGTAACGGTCTTATGTTTCGTGTCGAGGGGCTCAGGCGTTTTGCCCTTCGGTTTCGCATCGGCTTTCTTTTCCGTAGCAGTCTTTGCTTCAGATTTGTCCGCCTTCTCCGTAGTTGTTTTTGCGATGGCGGATTTCTCTGTCGTCACTTCGACCGTCCTATGCTCCGTCGATGGCAATGTATGGGCAACGAGGCTCTCGGCTTTAACCGGTGCATCGTTTGCGATCTTCATCTCAAACAAGATCTGCTGCGCGATCTCTCGGAAGACCGGTGCCGCAACCATGCCGCCATCGCGTGCTCCACCCTTTGGCTCGTCGATCACAACGGCGAGAACTATCTCAGGATCGTCCGCCGGAGCCATGCCTACAAATGACGAAACGTACTTCGACGAATCAACCGATTTCGACTTTGTATCAACCTTCCATGCCGTGCCCGTCTTGCCTGCCGCAGTGTAGCCGTTCAACGCTGCTCGGCGGCCGGTTCCGGTCAACACTACCTGCTTCAACATCGTTCGAAGCTCGCGCGCGGTTTCAGCCGTAACTGCCTGTGTTTGCTTCACTTCGGTTATGGTTTTCGGCTGATCGTTCGAGTGTCTTATCTCTTTGATAACGCGTGGTTCGACCCTGATTCCGTCATTCGCTATCGTCGCAAAAGCCGTGGCCATTTGCAACGCCGTCACGCCAATTTCATAGCCGATCGACATCGATGCAAGCGAGTCGCCAAACCACTTGTCCGGCGAACTCACGAGACCGGCGGTCTCGGCCGGAAGTTCGATCCCGGTCTTCGACCCGAAACCCATTTTCTTCATCATTCCGAAGAAATCGTCTTTGCCGACGCTGAGCCCGGTTTTGATCGCACAGACATTACTCGAATGAGCCATCGCCTGAGAATATGAGACCGTGCCAACGCCATGCGAATCGGTGAAAGTGTGGTTGGCAACCGTGATCGAACCGTTGCCAGAGCTAATCATATCGTCCGGCGAGAAGAGATTCTTCTCAAGACCAGAGCCGTAGGCGACGATCTTGAAGATCGAGCCCGGTGTATACACTGCCTGGACCGCCTTGTTTGTAAGATTCTCGGCAGCCGCGTCGGAGATCGTGTTCGGATCGAACGTCGGGTAGTTCGCCAGTGCGAGAACTTCACCCGTTTTCGGCCTCATCAGGACTGCCATACCGGATTTCGCCCCGGCGGCTTTTACGCCGCGTTCGAGTGCGGTCTCGGTAATGTGCTGGTAGCCCGCATCGATTGTCAATACAACATCGCTCGGCAGATCGCGTTCGACGGTCGTTTCCTCGAAGACGCGTCCGAGCCGGTCACGCTCTTGAAGGTTCTTGATTATCGCACCGTGAAGAGCTTCATCCTGCGATTGCTCGATCCCGGCTTTCCCGCTGTCATTTGCGTCGGCAAAGCCAACGATATGTGCAGCCAGCGACTCGTATGGATAGCTCCGCCGCTGTTCGTCACGCCAGTGAAGCCCGTAGAAATTGGGCGAATCTGCCTTCTTAACCTTTGGTTCGTCGAGGGCCTTGTTTATCTTCTGAGCGAGATCATCTTCGACCTTCTTGACCAAGGGAACGTAGCGTTTGTTTTCCGCTTTCGCCTGTGAGAGTAGTGCAACGAGTTGTTTTGAATCGAGTTTTAGAGCCGTCGCAATATTTCTAGCCGCTGCATCGATGTCTTCGATCTCCTTCGGATCGGCGTACAGCGTTTTGACCGGCAGGCTCATCGCCAGGGCACGTTCGTTGCGGTCATAGATCGTGCCGCGGAGCATCCTCGTATGCTTTACGTTTTGCCGTACTCCGATCGCTCGCTCCTTTAGCCAGCCGTGCTGATTGACCTGCAAATGTACAAGCCGAACGCTGATGCCACCCAACCAGAGGACAAAAAAGGCCACCACGAACATGAATCTCGTGAAGGCAACCTGTCGCGAATTACTTTTTTTCGATCTTACCTGCTGCCTCATTTCTGCCCGCCTCTCTAACGCAAACCCAAGTAAACACTGACTATTCCGCCGCGATCGTCGCCTTCTTAACAGTGCTCGCAGTCTTCGGGGTCTTCAAAACAGCGGTCTGAACGTCAGGCTTTGCGGGCGAAACTACGGCAGTCTTGATGATGAGAGACTTCGAGTGTGACGAAACATTGGGAACCGTCGGGGCTGCCTTGTCCTTCGTCATCGAGGTGATTTGGGCAACCGATGCGGGATCCGGTGTGCCAATGATGCCGGCTTTTTTCGCGGCCTTGCGTATCTCGCCAGGCGAGAGTGCGACTTCGCGGGTATGAACGAGACGGAGCTTTTCAGCTTCAAGCTTGATTATCTCGTTGCGGAGCTTCGAGTTCTTCAACCCGTAATCCATCGACGAAAAGTGTTGTCGTCCGGCGAAGAAGAATCCGCTCACGAGCAACGTAAGACAAACGCCCGCCAAAAGAAATGTACGCCAACGCTTCGGCTCGTCGTCCGCGTTGCGTACCTTGATACGGCTCTCATTGGCAACTCTGTCTCGCTTGTTCATATCTTCCTCCGGGGCTGTTGGATTTGGGACTAAATTTTTCTACACGCTCTGAGCTTCGCACTCCGTGATCGCGGATTCTCGTTCTGCTCAGTTTCAGTAGCGATCACTGGTTTTTTCGTCAAAATCTCGACTTTCTTCACCGTTCCACACTGACAGACCGGCATTCGCGGCGGGCATGAACATTTGCCCGAAAGCCTCTGGAACGTCTGCTTCACGATGCGATCTTCCAGCGAATGGAAGGTGATGATCGCGAGAACACCGTTTGTTTTCAATAAATTGACCGAGTCGTCGATGAATTTTGCGATGATCCCAAGCTCATCATTGACCGCGATCCTCAATGCCTGAAACGTCCGCGTAGCCGGATTTATTTTGTCCTTCGGACGGTGCGGCACAGAACGTCTTACTAGGCCGGCAAGCTCGAATGTCGTCTCGACCGGCTCGCCGCGTTCCCTTCTTTCAATGATCCGTCGTGCGATCCGTCGCGAATGCCGCTCTTCGCCATACTGATAAATGATGTTCGCGATCTCGTCCTGAGAAAGCCTTTTCAATAATTCTGCGGCCGTCTCATCATCCGAATCCGGATCCATCCGCATATCCAGCGGTGCGTCAAACCGAAAGCTAAATCCCCGCGTCTCGCTATCAAGCTGCAGCGACGAAACACCAAGATCGGCCAAGATTCCGTCAACTTCCTTATTGTCAACGACTTCGCGTATCGCTGAGAAGTTTGAATGGACGAGCCTTGCTCGCTCCCCAAACTTTGCCAACCGTTCGCCGGCCATTTTCAGAGCGGTCGCGTCCTGATCGATCCCTATAAGCTGCGTTTCCAATGATGCTGCAAGTATCGCTTCGCTGTGACCGCCGAGTCCCAAAGTAGCGTCGACAAAAAGGCCGCCGCGTTCTGGCTCAAGCAGACCGAGTGTCTCGCTCAGGAGCACGGGCGTGTGGACCTTTTCAGCGTCGATGTCCAGCATATTCAAAGAGCGAGAGATATCTAGAGCACCTTGTCGCAGGTGCTTAAGTCACTAAACACTTATTATAGAATTCGCGTGGTGCCCGAAGAATATTTGGGCTTATTCAGTTACAAATGAATAATACGCCCGTTTTTATGGCTGTGTCAAGCATTAATATGAGCAGGCTAATTTTATACAGGCGCTTAACAACTAGTCCTTTTGAATCAACTATTTCCAACCGATTTTTGCTCATTTGCCGACCGCTGATATAGGATAGAGCGGTCGCAAATCAACTGATGGACGGGATTTTTTTTCAATTATTAGCATTCGGCCTACTCGCCGGCCTGGCAAATGTGCTGGGAGGGCTGGTTCTCTTCCCTTCCAGCCTTCACGGCAGCTATCGCAAATTTCTCCGGTACCTTCTAGCGTTAGGAGCGGGATTTATGCTGGCGGTGACTCTTTTCGAGATATTGCCAAAGAGCATCACGCTGTGGCAGCGGATCAATCCTGACACATCCGGCGAAGGCGAGAATCTTGCCTTGCCGATGGCACTGCTTCTCGGCGGTTACCTGATAACACAGTTCGTCGAACACACCATCGCACCGCACTTTCACCTTGGCGAGGAAATGCACTGCGACGACGACGATCATTCGCACGAACTGATCTCGCCAACCTCTGCGTATACCGCAGTTGGCGGACTGCTAATCCACACTTTTTTTGACGGTGTTTCGATCGCCGCGGCCGCCACGATC
>JANNWQ010000302.1:0-4040 GCA_031408595.1 Acidobacteriota bacterium
TATGAAGTTGGTCTCGCGGGAGTCGAGTTTTGTGTAAACTCGAAATTCTGACAAAAGAAAACAACCCGCGAGATCAACAATGGCAGTATACATCGGGGTTGACTTTCATCCATACGAGCAGACGGTGGCTTTTGCGGATGAGGCGGACGGGGAGATCGGGTACAAGCGGTTTCTCCACAGCGACAAGGCGGCGATCAAGGCGTTCTATCGTAAATGCGGGAGGGACGCGGTGGTGGGTACGGAGGCGACCGGGTCTCTGTGGTGGTTTGAAAAGTTGCTCTTTGAAAACGGAATGGAACTAAAGATCGGTGACCCGAGGATGATCAGACGAGCGGCACTCTCACGTCACAAGAATGACTTTCGGGATGCGGAAACGATACTGGATCTATTGATGCGGGATCAGTTTCCAAAGATCACGCCGCGGAGTGAGAAGAGTCGTGAGGTACTGGACCTGTTGAACTATCGACAGTCGCTGGTGCGGAAACGGACATCTGTTGCGAATCAGCTGCATGCTTTTGCAAGATCAAAAGGTCTCTCGAAGTTTCGTCTGCCGGGCATCAAGTCGAGGAAGAAGCTAGTCGAGGCTCCCGGGACGACCGAGACAGAGAGTCTTCTTTTAAGCTCACGCCTCTCACTGTTTGACGAGCTCACCCGGCAGATCAAGGTCACGGAGGTGAAGCTGGAAGAAGAGGCGGATAAGGAAGAGAGGATACAGTTGATACGAACTCATCCGGGCATCGGGCCGCTCACCTCTCTCGCATTGGTCCACACGCTCGGGGACGTTCGCCGATTCCGACGCAAGGAAGAGGTGGTCTCGTTTGTCGGACTCGACCCTTTGGAGAAAAGCTCGGGCGAAAAGAGAAGAATGGGCTCGATCAGCAAACACGGATCACGGCTCGTTCGCCATCTACTCGGTCAGGCAGCACAAACTTGCCGCGACAAGAAGATCAGACAGTTCTATTCCCAGGTTAGCCGCCGGAGAAAAGTTGCAGCGGCCCGGAAGCTCCTCATTAACTGCTACGTCATGCTTCGTGACAATATCAGCTACGAGGAGTTTACACGGCGGGGCGAAGTTGGTCTGTGCGAGGGGTCAGGAGAGGTGAGGCGAGAGATCGCACTCAGTCTCTGGAGGCCTGATGGCACGGCCAGCCATTTTTGAGTAGTCGAAAATGAGCCGATTCGGTTTCATGTAGCCAGTATCAACTGTGCACGAATAGATGATTGCACTCGCCTTATAAAGGCAGTGCGTATTTGAAAGTAGTTCTAACTTTTTCTAAAAGGAGGCAGGCTTGTTTTATTGTCAATCAAACTCGAACCCAGGGCCGCACACTACCATTGACGTTGCGGGCGATACCACTGCGCTTGACTTCAAGGGGTAACTTCATAGATGACCCGAATCCATATGTAATTTACGGATAATTCACAGGGCGACGAACGGCAGTGATTGTGACTGGCTCTAAAAACCCGGTGATCGGCGGGCGCTTTGAAATTTCAAAACGCCCGCCTTTGACCGCTACGGACTACGCAGTCTGTCTTTACGAGCCGACGCAGATCCGCCCGTTATACCTGAGCGTCGCTTCGCCGCTGCCGAAATTCACCGTCCCGTGAGTGCGTAAAAATCCGCTGCCGCCCGTCGTGATGCCCAGATTGTTGTTGACGCGGAACAGCACGGGAGGATCAACGGGCGATAAAACAGCCTGGTCCTGCGTGCCGATGGTCGCTCCCTGGAGTTCTCCGGCGGTGAAAATGAAGGTGTGCATCAGCGTGGCGTGTAACGCGCCGTTATTTCCTTGCGGAGTTAAACTGGTCAGGCAGGCGGAGGTCGTGCCGATTAAATTAGCCGATGCATCGAAGACATCGCCCGCCACGCCGGAAATAGTTCCTGTCGGACAGGTCGCGGCGGGCGGGACAAGATACGCGGCGACAGTGCCGCGTACTTCGCGGCAGCCGGCACCGGCTTGTGCGGTGGTGGTCAGTAACAGAAGCCCGCAGAGGGCGATTGAAATTGTGTATGTCAATAAATTTTTCATTTTTTTTCTCCTTTTGTTAGCCCGAAGGCGTAAGGTCTTCCATATAAGTAGAAGCAACCAATCAGCCTTGGTGCGTAGATACCCAAGCTGTCGAACTGTGGACTTTAATGCGAGCACGTCGCCTAGCCAAAACGATGAAACTTGCGGTGATTTTTAATTTTCTGCTTAACATAATGCCTTCCGGTTTTTTCTAAGTTTTTGGCAGGTATTTTAGACAAAATCTCCGACGTTAATTTTTAGATTTGCAATAGAAATTTCATGCCCGAATGCTGCGGACAATGATAGATTTTCCGGCAAAACTTTAGTTGTTGCGGTTGATCAAATCCACCGCCATAAAACTACCTCGTCGGATTGGAGCAGTCGTTGTTTGTCAATCAACGACTGCTCCAACAGTTATTGCGACACCTTGAACGGCGAAGTTCCTAAACTTGAAATGGGAAGGGTTACGATTGGCGCTAAATCATTCTGTGTAAAAGTATTACCAGTACCCGGGACGAGGCAGCCCATCTGTGGAATTAATGATCCCAGTGACTTTATGTCTGTTGGCTGTCCCGGCCCAGACGGAAAATACGTATTCGAACCAACTACAGGCGCATCAAAAATGAGAGATGTGCCGACAACCATATATGGCTGCCCTTGGCAATTAACTTGTTCATAGTAAACATCGAAAGCTGGTCCCCGAATTTGTCCATTCTGGTCGGGTCGGATACTAATACGTGACCCAATACCAAATTTATCAATAGTGAATCTAAGCCAGATATCTGATGAACTAATATAACGAATTACATTAGAAGAAGAATCCAGCAAGCCGACCTGCTCGCCAGTGCTGTCAACGACACGAAGGGCTCCGCCCGTACTCGGCGCGGCAGATGGTGTTTGCCAGCTTAGACCCGTGCCGTTAAACGAAAGCACTTGTCCCGCTTGCGGCACATTGTTTGTCCCAAGTTTTGAAGAAGTAACGGCTCCGTTCGCTATTTTGTCGGTAAGAATGCCGCCGTTAGCAACGCCCAGCGGAGAGTCTGTTGTGCCTCTGCCGGTCAGCGTAGCGTCGTGAGTAACCTCTGAAAGTTTTGGGCCGGAATTATTTACCTGTCCCAAATTTATTATTGGCAAACATAGAAACATAACTGTCAAAAGAAATAGATATCGCAGCATCGAAGACTCTCTCGTTAACATAGTTTGTTTTTTCATTTTGTTTCTCCTTTTCATAAAACGTTTGTTTTGTATCGTCAAAGCGGGTAATTAAAAACCGCCTTAACGATACCGATCATTAGATCGCCGCTTCCCGCAGCGATTCACTGCAAACAAAGATATGTCCGCCGCTAGTTTCCAAAAAATGTAGTCCACCCGTTTCCGTCCGCCGCACCACCTCGCGTGTTCCTAAACCGGAAAACATTACGGCGTCATCGAGCGAAACGAACTCTTCTTCGCCGTCGCACTGCTCGCATAAAAGCTGAAAACGAAGGCGGCGGCGCAAAACGAAATATTCGTGGCTTCGGGTGACGGCTGCGATTTTCTTGGCGGTTTCTGACATTTGAGTTAGACTCGTTAGCGTTCCCAGGCAAACTGTCTTTTTGGAATCGTATCTATTTATAAACGCGAACCGTGCGACAAGTCCTCTGGTTTTTCTCTCGTATTTCTCTTTTCGGTTTTTATCGCACAATTGCGACGAACAGCTTTATTAGTCCAATCAAGAATTCGCGCTCAGACAGCTCGGTGAAATGAACAACGGCAAGAATAATAGTTTTGCAAATTTAGATTTGGACGTTGAACACAAAGTTCTGCGACGCGGCGGAGAAATTGTGCCGCTACCGCTCAAAGCCGTCGAACTATTGATTGTCCTGCTCAAAAATCGCGGTGAAGTCGTGTCGAAAAACGAATTGCTGGAAGCGGTTTGGGAGGAAACCTTTGTTGAAGAAAGCGTCCTCTCAAACAACGTCTATATCCTGCGAAAAACTTTGGCGGAGCTGGGAGCGGGAAGGGATTTGATTCAGACCGTACCACGCCGGG
>JANNWQ010000303.1:0-13614 GCA_031408595.1 Acidobacteriota bacterium
CCGAACGGAGCAAAGTTTGCCGACATCGGCACCGGCGGCGGCTTGCCCGCGATACCGTGCCTGCTCGTTCGCGAAGACCTCCGTGCAATGCTGATCGAATCGAAGGAAAAGAAGACAAAGTTTCTCGACCTCGCAATAAAAACGCTGGGTCTCGAAAAACGCACCCGCGTCGTCAATAAACAGTTCCCCGAGGTCGACCCCATCGGCTGTGAATCCGTAACCTGCCGAGCACTCGACAAATTTACTGAAAAACTAGCGTCGATCGTCCGATGGAAACTACGCCGCCAGCTACTCTTCTTCGGCGGCCCAAACCTCCGCGACGCGCTGAACGCCAACAAGCTAACATTCGTCGAAAGACTAATGCCGCTTTCGGAACAGAGATATCTGTTTGTTGTAAATCGCTAAATAAACCAAGAACTATCGAACTTCAAGGCCGTACTCTCTCAGCCGACGATAGAGAGTTGATGGCGAGATGCCGAGGAGGTCGGCGGTTTTGCCGCGGTGCCAGCCTGTTTTTTCGAGGGCTCCGACTATTTGTTGGCGTTCGACGTCGCGGAGATTGGTTGGGGCTGCGTTTTGGAATGAGGCGGCTCCATTTGTCTGCGGTGCGCCGTAGCTGACCGATACGGCGGGGCGTTCGGTGCGGAAGGCGATCTCGGGCGGCAGTTCGCGGGGCGTTATGGTGTCGTTGTCGCAAAGCAAAACGGCGCGTTCGAGACAATTGCGAAGCTGTCGTACGTTGCCCGACCAATCGAAAGCGGTAAGGGCTTCGATCGTCGCCGGTGACATTTCAGGAGCAGATGCTCCGCCCAGCTTATGCAACAGATGGCGGGCGAGCGGCTCGATATCCTCGCGGCGTTCGCGAAGTGGAGCTACATTTACCTCAAAGCTATTGATCCTATACAAAAGATCCGAACGAAAAGCTCCGTCCGCGATAGCCTGATCTTTGTCGCGGTTTGTCGCCGCGACCAGGCGAACGTCCACCTCGACCTTTTTCACACCACCGACGCGAAAGAACGAACGGGTCTCAAGCGCACGCAGCAGTTTCGACTGTAGCTGCATCGGCATTTCCATTACTTCGTCGAGAAACAACGTGCCGCCATCGGCAATCTCAAACAGCCCGAGCTTGCGTGTCCGTGCTCCCGAAAATGCTCCGGCCTCGTGGCCAAACAGCTCACTTTCAAGCAGCGTGTCCTGTAATGCGGCACAGTTGAGATCGATGAACGGTTTGTCCGAACGGCGACTGAGGCGGTGAATGGCCTGTGCGATCAACTCTTTGCCAACACCGGATTCGCCTGTGATCAACACCGAAGTATCGGACGGAGCGACGCGGTTGACAAGCCGCAGAGCTTCTTTCATCTGAGCCGATTCTGCAACGATGTCAGGCAAAGCAACCGATGTCCGTGCGATCTGCGCACGAAGGCGTTGGTTGTCGACCTTGAGCTGTTGCTTCTCAGCGGCGGCTGTAACCAGAGCCGAGAGTTCGCCGATACGATATGGCTTTGTCAGATAATCGTATGCACCGAGTTTCATCGCCTCGATCGCCGATTCGACTGTCGCCTGGCCGGTCAACATGATGACCTCGGGCGGATTTTGACTTCGCTCGCGTGTGCGGCGGAGTAAACCCAAGCCGTCGAGGCGTGGCATATTGATATCACACAGCACGACGTCAAAATCCTGAGCTTCGAGCAGCTCCCACGCGGCTTCACCGTCGTCGGCAGTTTCAACATCGTGGCCCTGCCGGGCCATTTCTTTTTGGACAACGAGCCTGAGGTTCTTTTCGTCGTCCACAACTAGTAGTTTGGGCATAGCGGTTTTTTTGGTCAGGGAGAGATTACTGAATTACAGGTAGGAAAATGGAGAACGTCGTGCCCTTGCCGACGTTTGAGCGAACGCTGATGCGGCCGCCGTGTTCGGAGACAATGCCGTAGCATACCGCAAGGCCGAGGCCCGTACCCTGGCCGACCTCTTTGGTGGTGTAGAAGGGTTCGAAGACCTTCGACATGTTTTCAGAAGCGATGCCGGTGCCGGAATCGGCTACTTCAACTGCAACGCGTGAGCCTTTCCTGAAAACCCGAAAAGTGAGTGTTCCGGCTTCGGGCATTGCGTCGATGCCATTCGTGGCAAGTGCAATGATTGCTTGCTGGATTTGTCCAGCGTCGGCTGAGACAAGGGGCAGATCCGGCTCGATCTCAACTTGTTGCGTGATACCGACGCCGCGTTTTTGGTGAGAGATCAGATTTGCAGCCGAACGGACAATGTCACCGGCGTCAACCATGGTTCGTTCGCCCGCACGGATGCGGCTAAAGTCGAGCAGGTCAGTGGTGATCGTTTTGCACCGAAAGGCTTCGTTTTTGATTAATCCAAGATACTCGGTCAGGTCAGCTGCGGAGGCGGATGTTGCAAACTCCCCTTCGTCCACACGTTGTTCGAGAGCCTCGGCGCAGGCTGCGATGGTAGCTAACGGATTGTTTATCTCGTGTACGATGCCTGCGGCGAGACGGCCGACTGCAGCTAGTTTTTCGGCACGATTGACGGCGAGAAGAGCCTCGACGCGCATGGTGATGTCTTCGCCGACCGTGATCACGTGCGACACCTCGCGTGCGTCGCCATCGCGCATCGGGATCTTGCTGACCATCCAGTGACGCGTCGAACCGTCGTCCGCAACGGTCTGCTGCTCAATCCGTTCGATCTTACCAGTACGAAAAGCTCGCTCAAATTCCTCACGTACACGCCCTTGGGGATACTTGTCGAGCACATCAAAAACGTCACGCCCGATCGCCTCATCACGAGGAATGCCGAGTTCGCCTACCTCTCGGTGCTTGTTCCACGTGACGATACGGTAATCACGATCAACTACGTAAAGCGAGACGGGCAGGGCGTCGAGCACCGCCTCGGTGAATTTTCTGTTCTCCTCACGAGCCTCATTGATCGAGTCGTGAAGAGCTATTTCGTAGTGCGCTGTGAGATTAACGCTCAACGCGGCCATCTGCGTCGCAGCTTCGATCAGACGTGTTTGGTTATCGGTCAGTTCGCGGCCCTCGTCAAATGCAACAACAATGGCTCCGCGAATCTCGCCATTGATGTGCAGTGGCGAGACGTATTCGAAGGCGTGCTCGCCATCGATCATAAATTCATTGGTCGAATGCTCGGCGTATCCAATTTGCGGCGGCATAAAGGCCAGCCACTTCTCAAATCGCTCCCGTTTCAACGCGCTATCATCGCATACACCATCTGAGGTATGAGTCGCATTGATCAGCCCGATGCTATCAAGCTCGGCAACGAACACGCACAGGCGCGCATCTACACCGTCGTGCAGCGCTTCGGCGACACGGCTGGCAACTTTTTTAGGATGTACCGTAAAGAGCAAACTGCGGCCAAGTTCAGATATGAACTTTAGCTCGCTTGCCGTATCGTCAATCGGTGCCGCAGATACAGCGGTAGCATTCTTTTTCGGCGGCGAATGGGTCAGCATTTTTTGTTGGTCGCAGCCGGTTGGATCGGTGCCAAAAATATGGGACTTGGGGAGAACGGTCTAATGAAGAGAGCCCACGGAACCTCCTTTACAATTAAAAACAATTTTTAACATCCTGTCAACAGATTTAACCTAGGGGCTTTCCTGATTGACAGTGAACAAGAAGCAGTAAACAATTGAATTAGAGTAATGGCATCCACGCGAAGAGTAATAGTATCGATCTTCCTCGCCGTCGCATTTGCGACCGTAAGTACGATCACCGCACAGCAGATCGTCGATAAGACGCTCGCCACTGTCGGCAGCGGTACACGCACGCAGTTGATCACTTACTCAGACGTGCTTTGGCAACTCGCTCTCCAGCCAAATACACCACTCGATCCGCCGCGGAAACAAGATCTTGATCAGGCACTCGAAACCCTTATAAATCAACGTATTTTCGCGATCGAGGCCGAGCGTTTACCGCGTGCGACACCTTCAGATGCTCGCATCGCAGACGAGATTGGCCGTCTTTTGTCATATTTTCCTTCGACTGCCGCGTTTGAGAGCCGTCTCAAACAGGTCGGTTTTGATTCGGTGCAGGACGATGCATTTCAGCGCCTTATTGCCCAGAGATTAGCGATTGAGGAGTATGTAGAGTTTCGATTCGGATCATTCGTTGTCGTGACCACGGAAGAAGAGAGCAAGTTTTACCGTGATACCTTCGTTCCAGATTTTCGCCGCCGATCGCCTGGCATAGTCTTACCAACGTTTGAAGAGAAGCGCGCCGATATCCGCGAGTTGCTCACATCCGAGAAAAAGGGCTTGGCCATCGAAAAATTTCTCGACGAAGCAAAACGCCGGGTACCTGTAGTCACTCTGATCGCTCCGTAGCTACCTTTCAACCTTGATTTCGATCGACGCGCGACGTATTATCATAAATTCGTAAGCCGGGGTGGCGAAATTGGTATACGCACTAGACTCAAAATCTAGCGGGCTTAACGCCCATGTCGGTTCGACTCCGACCCTCGGTACCATTTAAGATCAGATGTTCTTAGTACCAAAGACAGCGTACCTTGCGACAGGTACGCTGTTTTCTCTTGACCTTACAGATTCTGTTTATCTTTGCAGATGAAGATCTCCGAGCTGAATTTTGACCTACCCGACGATCTGATCGCGCAGCAGCCGGCAGAGCGACGTGACGGTTCGCGAATGCTTCTGGTCGATCGTTCCTCAGGAACGTTCTCTGATCGCGGCTTCGGCGATATCGTGTCGCTGCTTCGCTCGGACGACGTGCTTGTGCTGAACAACACGCGCGTGTTTCCGGCCAGGCTCAAGGGGATAAGCGAGTCCGGTGCGAAGGTCGAGATATTTCTCATCGAGCGCCTCGAAAACGGTCTGTGGACAACTCTTGCTCGTCCGGCAAAGCGGCTCAAAGCAGGCAAGCGGATAGATTTTGCTGAAGGTTTCTCGGCAACGGTCGTCGATCGCTTGGACGATGGCAAAACCGTGGTCAGATTCGACACTGACGGAGACTTTTTCGACATGCTCGAAACGATAGGGCAGACTCCGTTACCGCCTTATATCAAACGCGACGGCGACGCTCTCGCAGATCGTGAGCGTTATCAAACCGTCTTTGCAAAGAATCGCGGTGCGATCGCTGCACCGACGGCCGGGTTGCATTTTACGCCTGATGTTCTTGGCGAGATCGAGGCTCATGGTGTAACGGTCGCCGAGATCACGCTGCATGTCGGTTATGGCACATTCGAACCCGTCCGGGTTGACGACCTAACGGATCATCGCGTGGCACCTGAGCGGTATGCGATATCAGAAGGAACAGCAGAAGCTTTGAACAAAGCCCAGCAAGACAAGCGTCGCATTGTTGCCGTTGGAACGACATCGACACGAGCGCTTGAAACAACGGTCAAGAAAAATGGACGCTACGTCGCCGGTTCGCACCTTGCGGATCTGACGATCACACCGGGATATCGCTTCGAGGCGGTCGGAGCTTTGCTGACCAATTTTCACCTGCCTCAAAGCTCTCTGCTACTGCTGACTTCTACTTTCGGCGGCCACGAACTTATAATGAGTGCTTACCGGCACGCGGTCGCGTCGACATACCGCTTCTACAGCTATGGCGACTGTATGCTGATCGTTTAGAGAGTTTATTGAGTTCATAGAGTTTGGAGAATCGAGGAACTGTTTTCCATGCTCTACAACTCCATGAACTCTCCAAACTCTATAAACTCTCGACTCGTTCCATGGCTTTTTTAGACACTATTCGCAGCTTTTTTCTCCCCGGCTTTGTGGTCGCGCCGGAGGTGGTCGTGCCTGCTCCGCCGACGGTCTATTCGATTAGGCCGCTATCGCTTGATCAGTTGCCTGAGGTTTTGCGTCTTAACATCCGCTGTTTTCGCAACGGCGACAACTATACAAAACACACCTTCGACTATTTGCTGAGCGAACCGAGAACGATCAGCTATCGAACGGTGACGCCGACGGGCGAGATGGTCGGGTTTGCCTTTGTGATGGTCAATGAGAATAATGCCGCCCATCTGACGACCATCGGCATTGCTCCTGAACACCGTTCACGCGGGCTGGCCAAACGGCTTCTCGCGCACATCGAATCGGCTCTTCGCGAACGTGAGGTAGGAACATTAATGCTCGAGGTCCGAGTCGGTAACGCCGCCGCGCAGAATCTCTATCGCCACCTCGGCTACACCATCGTCCAACGGATCGGGCGTTATTACAATAACGGCGAAGACTGCTTCCTGATGATGAAGGCCATCTGGTGACATTCAAACTTCCGACAATTTACCCGATCACGGACCGGCAGATCTCTGGCCTGACACACCTTGAGCAGGCGAGGCGGCTGGGTGATGGAGGAGCACGGTTAATACAGTTGCGTGAGAAGGTGGTCAGTTCGCGGGAGTTTTTTGATACTGCGGTGCAGACAATCGAATATGCAATCGGGTATCGCATATCGATCATCATTAACGACCGTGTCGACATAGCTCTCGCGACAAATGCTGCCGGCGTTCATCTCGGTCAGGACGATATGCCGCCCGAGAAAGCGCGCGCGCTACTCGGTGACCAGGCGATCATTGGCTATTCGACACACACGCTCGAACAGGCACGACACGCCGCCACATTACCTGTCAATTACATCGCAATCGGCCCCATCTTTACCACCAGAACAAAGGTCGATCCGGACGCCGTTGTCGGTCTCGACGGCGTTCGTCGCGTCCGCGAAGCTATCGGTGACATCCCGCTCGTGGCAATAGGCGGCATCGATATTGACAATGCCGAGGGCGTGCTTTCAGCGGGAGCCGATTCGGTCGCAATGATCAGTGCGATCATCGCCGATGCGAAAAATATCACGGCGACATTACTCGATCTGAAAGAAAGATTCGTCTGACGATGCCAAACAACATTTATTAATGTTAAAAATTAACTTGCATAAAACCGCTCCTTTGCGGATAATGTTTGTTGACAACAGCTCGCAGTTGAGTTGTCAGTAAACCGCCCTGCGATCCCAGCCAGTATTTGCAAATCCTTCTTCGGGAGTAACCCCATACCATGAGCTTGCTAGATGTAGCGCCCATTATCGAGCAGATGCTGCTCGTTTCAGAGAACGTCAGCGACCTTAATTTTTCCAGCGGACAAAAGCCGCAGGTCGAGATCAACGGTGTGCTGTATCCGGCAGCGCCGATCGGCCTCGGAAAATTGTCGGCTTTTCAGACCGAGACGATCGCGATGTCGCTGCTTCGGGATAACCCCGACGCGGCCCAGCAGTTGTTCAAGTACCGCACAGCCGATCTGAGCTACGCCTTGCCGGGAAAATGCCGTTTTCGTGTAAATATTTTTCAACAGCGAAACTCGTATTCGATCGTAATGCGTGTCATTCCGCACGAGATACCGACCTTTGACGGGCTTCGACTGCCGCCACAGCTTGCTGATATTGCGAATATTCGAAACGGCATTGTATTGCTGACCGGCCCGACCGGTTCCGGAAAAACATCGACCCTTGCGGCCATCATCGACCGCATCAACGAGACCAAGGCGTATCACATCGTCACGATCGAGGATCCGATCGAGTTCCTGCACAACCACAAGAAGAGCACGATCAATCAGCGTGAGGTCGGCTCTGATACCAGGGATTTTGCGTCAGCACTCCGAGCAGCACTTCGTCAGGCTCCTAAAGTTATTCTGGTCGGCGAGATGCGCGACCTCGAAACGGCCGAGATCGCTCTCGAAGCCGCCGAAACGGGCCACCTTGTTCTCTCGACGCTGCACACGATCGACGCCTCGAAAACAATTGACCGTATTGTCGGCCTATATCCTAAGAACGAAGAGCGGATCATCCGGACACGTCTCGCACAGACGTTTCGTTTTATTGTTTCGCAGCGTCTGATCCCGACCGCCGATGGCCGAGGTCGTATTGCGGCAGTCGAGATACTTAAATCGAATCCACGAACACGCGAATACATTGAAAAGGGTGAGACTGAGGGCAAATCATTGCTGGACGCGATTCGTGACGGAGAGATCGACGGTATGCAGGATTTCGACAGCGTGATCCGCGATTTTATCAATGAGAAAAAGGTGACGATGGACGACGGTCTGTCATTTGCGACCAACCAGAACAACCTCTTGCTCCAGCTCAAAGGCCTGTCTTCGACCGAGGACTATGCCAATGCCGGTCGTATCGCTCCTGTAGCAAAACCGATGATCGCACCGCCGCCACCAGCCAATCCTGACTCGGTTCTAAATATGATGGAATAGGTTTCCAGTTGCCAGTAGCCGGTTTTCAGTTGCCGGATAAGAGCCGATCTTCACTGACAACCGATATCCGACAACCGACCACTATGATAATACGTTGCGACAATTGTTCAGTTTCCCTACAGCTCGACGAGTCAAAGATACCGAGCGGGCATTTTTCCGTTAGATGTCCGCGATGTCAAAACTTGCTTCGCGTACAAAAGGACGGATCCGGCAAGGGTCTTTCGACGGTCGATCAGCTCACGGCCAGCCAGCCTGCTGCCGTCGGTGCCGAGGCTCCGGGCTTTGCTGCGAAAGAAGCTGACCTTCAAATAAATAGTGCACTACGTCAACTAATGACGGCCCTGCAAACCGACAAAACAACGGTTGAAGCAGACGATGACGACATCAAGCCGCGTCGCGTGTTGCTCTGTCTCGGCGACAAGGCCGACGAGACTGCCAAGTTGCTCGCCAAATCCGGCTACAAGGTTTACGTCGCGCAAACGCCCGCCCAGGCCAACGAACGTCTCCGCGAAGGCAAGACGAGCGTACTCATCTTCTCACCCGATTTCGCTGCTGACATGGGTGGCGCAGCCGTCATTCAGCAAAAGGCGAACTCAATGTACTCGTCGGAACGTCGTCGACTCTTCCTGATCTCACTCGAAGATGCGGGCACAACAATGAATGCGCACGACGCGTTCCTGAGAAATCTAAATCTGATAGTTAACACATCTGACCTACAGCAATTGCCGCTGATCCTCAATCGTGCTCTAGGCGATTACAACGATCTATATCACTATTTCAACGCCGCCTGCGGCGTGGAAGCGATCTAAGGACATTGTTTTCATTAAGAAAAGGGTTTCGCGCGAAGTAGATCGCGAGGCCCTTTTTGTTTACGATCTGGCCGAAGCGAGTTCGCATACTAGCAATTCGATCTGCATTCGGGCTCCCACAGGGCCGCTGCCGCCGATGGAGGTCTTGATCGCGACGTCTGTCTGGGCTAGACGCCGGATGGCGTAGTTGAGTTTGGCGAGGCTGACACGTCGGGCAGACGCGAGGAATGGTTCCTGATCGTTGTACCGGAGCTTTGCCACCTTTGCCACCTCGGCACGCGGGACGCCGCGATCCATCATGTCTTTTGCCATCAGTAAACGGCGATAGTTGTACGATATCAGGCCGAGCAGAGCGAGCGGTTCGCCGCCGTCATCGAGAATTTTCTTGAGTGATGCGAGAGCTTTGTCTCCACGGCAGGCGACGAGGTGATCGGTCAGGTCAAAATTGCTGATCTCGCGCGTGTTCGGAACCAGCGCGGCTATCAACTCTGGTGTGATCTGGTTGTGAGGCAAGGCGGCGGTCGTAAGTTTGTTTATCTCATTCGTCAAGCGGCTCACGTTCGGCCCGATCTGTGCGAGCAAGAGCCGCAGCGTTTGTTCGTCGATCTCGGCACCAACTTTCTGGATCTCCCGGCGGGCAAACTCGGCGAACGCTCGTTCGTCCAGCGCCGCAAATTCGACACTGACCGTTTTCTCACGCAAGAATTTGCCCATCTTGCGAACGCCGTTTAGCTCGTCCGCGACAATTATGACAACCGCCTCGGGTGACGGATCAGCCAGGTATGCCGACAAGGCGGGCTCGTGTGCCTCGGTCAAGGTATCGCGAAAACCCGTCGCCGACACACGCACTTCCGTAATTTTGATGACCCGACGAGCCGACATCATCGGCAACTGGCGTGCGGCGGAAAGAGCTGAGTCGAGATTCCCACTCGCATTTAAGCTAAAGGCTGTCTCATTGAAATCCCGCAGATCGCCTTCTCCAAACACCTTGTCTGCAATCACCTTCGCTCCCGCGTCACGCAATTGTGTCTCGGGCCCGAAAAGCACATATATTGGCGCGATTTGACCGGACTTAAGCTGGTTCCAAAGCTGTTCTCTGGTTAAAGGCATGATTTCCCAAGCAAACTACTTCTTCTCCTCCTTCACCCCGATACCATTCACAAATGCAGATACCGCAGCTTCAGCAAACGCTCGGGCCATGCGTTCTACGGCCGGGTCTTCTTCGTTAAAGAACGAACGGGGATCTGACGTAAATTCGAACGAGTCACGGAAGATAAAATTCTGATTATCGTACAGGATCTTGTTCTCTTTGAGATCGCGGATGGTGACGGCGGTCACGATTGTGACCTCGTAAACGCGAGCGCGGCCTTCGCTATCGAGGAGGACGCCGGTGAAATTGAAATCACGGATCGTACCCTCGAGCACTGCATCGGCACCGGTGCGCGAACCTTGCACCTTCAAGCCGTTGCCGCGACGAATGATCTCGCGGCTGACGGCCTCTGTGAAACGGGATTCGACGCGGTAGCGCAGCCCCTTGGCCTCAAACTGAAACGCCGGAACGGCCACGGTTCTGATGTTCTTAGGCAGCCCCGAATTGGTCACAGGCTTGTAACACTCAGTAAAGCCCGAGACCAAAAACAACACCGTGGAGATCGCGAAAAAACGTAGGATTCTCATGATTTAGGTTTTCTTTAACGGCTTGCGGCCGAGCCAGATGAAAAGCAACGCGCCGAGAAAGGCGCTAACCACCCCCATCAAAACAAAAGTCCAATCGATACTATTCGATTCCGTCTTCGGCTCCGGAATGTCGGCAATAGCATCTGCCGCGACGGCACAGACCATTACCGTAATCCCGAGTAACGCACGGAAAAATTCTTTCACTTTCATCGACAATTCCTCCACGTTCAGGATCTTATCTAGCTTCTCAGATCTATCTCACGAGCTAGCGAAAGAGCCGCGACCGTCTCTTTCACATCGTGAACCCTAACGATCTTCGCTCCCCGCTCGACTGCCATCAGAGCCGTAGCTAGGCTACCTCCGAGCCTTTCCGATGGCGGGGCGTCGTTGAGTACCTTGCCGATAAACGACTTTCGCGAAGTGCCGACGAGCATCGGGTACGATCTGAATTCACTTACGATATTACCAAGTTTCGCCAGCAACTCTAAATTTTGCTCAAATGTCTTGCCAAAGCCGATGCCGATATCCAGGGATATCTGCTGTTCTTGAACGCCCCATTTTTTCGCAGTTTCGATCGAAGCGGTGAGCGATTCACGTAGTTCGCCCAATATATCGTCGATTGGCGGCTCGAAGTGCATCGTTTCAAACGTCCCGCGAGAATGCATCAGAACAAGCCCGGCTTCAGTACTAGCGGCTAGCTCCGCAAGCCGCGCATCCCAACGCAAACCTGAAATATCATTGATGATCTCGGCACCGCTGTCGATCGCGGCCTTTGCGACAAGCCATTTTGTCGTGTCGATAGAAATGGGAATGTCGAAGCGTTTCGCGATCGCATCCACAACCGGCAAAGTTCGCTGAACTTCAACCTCAGGATCGACGGACGCGCTTCCGGGCCGTGTCGATTCCCCGCCTACATCGATGATATCGACTCCGTCAGCGATCATCTGTTCAGCTCGCTTTAGAGCCCCATCGGCTAGAAGATATTCTCCGCCGTCCGAAAAGCTATCCGGCGTGACATTTAAAATGCCCATCACCAGCGGACGGTCAAGCGAGATACTGCGGCGCGATGTTTGCCATTTAGCCATAAAGAAGATTGCCCGCTAAAAATGCGAAAGGACGCGAAAGAAAGAATCTCTTTTCGCGTCCTTTCGCGTATTTCGCGGGCTGCCTATCCTTGCCTAAGCCGTCGCGGGCGTAGGCAGTATCGGATTCTTGAACGGGCTACCCGATTCTTCTGATTCGGCTGGTCCGTCGTCCGTCGTTGCGGGCGGCTTTTCGGTTCCGTCGAGCGGCAGGCCCGCGATCACGCGTCGGATCTGAACGCTATCGAGCGTCTCATACTCAAGCAGAGCCTCAGCGAGACGGATCATTGCGTCCTTGTTCTCGTTGATGATCTTCTCGGCCCGAGCGTACTGCTCGGCGATGATACGGCGCACTTCCTGATCGATCTTGATCGCCGTGTCCTCAGAGTAATCGCGATGCTGCGAGATCTCACGACCGAGGAAGATCTGCTCTTCCTTTTTGCCAAAGGTCAGCGGCCCAAGTTCGCTCATGCCATACTCGCAAACCATCGAACGTGCGATCTCCGTCGCCTTTTCGATATCATTCGCCGCTCCGGTCGTAATGCTGCCGATGAAAACCTGTTCCGCGATACGTCCGCCCATCGACATCGCGATGTTGCCAAGCAAGTATTCTTTGGTCGCACTCAGGCGATCTTTCTCAGGAAGATACATCGTCACACCCAGTGCCATTCCGCGAGGAATGATCGTGACCTTATGGACAGGGTCGACCTGTGGAACCTTGAGCCCGACAAGCGTGTGGCCTGCTTCGTGGTAAGCGGTGATCTTTTTCTCGTCGTCTGAGATGACCATCGATTTACGCTCAGCTCCCATCATGACCTTGTCTTTGGCGATCTCGAAATCGATCATGGTCACGACCTTCTTGTTGTAACGGGCAGCGTTGAGAGCAGCTTCGTTAACAATATTTGCGAGATCCGCACCGGTAAATCCAGGTGTTCCACGTGCAATGACGCTCACATCGACGCCTTCGTCAAGCGGTATCTTGCGTGTGTGGACCTTGAGAATTCCTTCACGTCCGCGAACGTCAGGACGACCTACGACAACTCGTCGATCAAAACGACCGGGCCGGAGTAGTGCAGGATCGAGCACATCAGGCCTGTTCGTCGACGCCATCAAAATGACGCCATCATTCGACTCAAAGCCATCCATCTCGACAAGAAGCTGATTCAGCGTCTGTTCACGCTCATCGTGACCGCCGCCTAAACCAGCTCCGCGATGACGGCCGACTGCGTCGATCTCATCAATAAAGATGATACACGGAGCATTCTTCTTGCCCTGCTCGAAAAGGTCACGGACGCGACTAGCACCGACTCCGACAAACATTTCGACAAAATCAGAACCCGAGATCGAGAAGAAAGGAACATTCGCTTCACCAGCGACGGCCTTTGCAAGCAAGGTTTTACCTGTTCCCGGAGGGCCAACCATCAGCACGCCCTTAGGGATCTTGCCGCCGAGCTTTTGAAACTTCTGCGGATCCTTAAGAAATTCGATGATCTCCTGCAGCTCTTCTTTTGCTTCGTCCACGCCGGAGACATCCTTGAATGTTACGCGTTTCTGCTGATTATTGAGCAATTTGGCCTTTGATTTACCGAAGCTCAGAGCCTTATTACCTCCAGCCTGCATCTGCCTCAGCGTAAAGGCCAGGAAGCCCATGAGCAGGATGAAAGGAAGTGCATTTATGAGAATGAGCCATCCGAGCCCGCTCGATGAGGCCTCTTCGTTTGTAGCGATAACGCTAGATGGATTGGCCTTGTTAAATTCGTCGATCTTTTTGAGCAGTATCTCGCGCGTGGCTTCACTGCCGATCGTCGTCAGA
>JANNWQ010000304.1:0-1931 GCA_031408595.1 Acidobacteriota bacterium
AAACTGACGCATCAACCTCGGCGTTGTTTTCGTCCGATTCGATCGGGCCGCGGGTGAAGATCGCCTGTTCGATGGTCGAGCGTTCGTAGAGCATGCCGGCGGCGGATTTGAATTTTTCGTATTCCATCAGCCGGTCGACGAGTTCCTGACGCGGATCTTCAAATTCCTCTTCCTCGCCGATCGCTTTCGGGTCGCGCGGCAGCAGCATTTTCGACTTGATCTCGATCAGAGTAGCCGCCATCACCAGAAAATCAGCCGCGACCGCGATATCCAGCTTCTTCATTATCTGGATATATTCGAGATATTTCTGCGTGATCTTGGCGATCGGAATGTCGAAAATATTGGCCTGTTCCTGTTTGATAAGAAACAAAAGCAGATCGAGCGGCCCGGCGAACTCGCCGATCTTGATCTTCAATTCCTCCGACCCATCGCGCACGATCTCAGCCGTCTCGCGGTGAAAGTCAAAGTTGTATTGTTCGCTAGCTTCCTGCACCTGCTTTCAATTCGTAATTCGTAATTTAGCCGCCATCGGCGGCGTAAAGTTTTAGATCTTCGAGTTCGATCACCTGTAATGCAGATTCGTGCGTCGAGGCGAGCAAGATCTGCGGGGCCATGCCGTCTTCGAGGGCTTGCTTCCAACGGAGCATGCACAGGCACCATTTGTCGCCGTCCTTGACGCCGGGAAAAGCATACTGCGGCATAGGCGTCGAAAGATCATTGCCGACGGATTTTGAATACGTTAGAAACTTGTCCGTCGCCAAGATGCAGACCGTGTGTCGGCCCGAATCATCCGCACCCGTGCGGCAATAGCCGTCACGGTAAAATCCCGTCATCGGATCGGTACAGCAAGATTCGAGTGTGCCGCCGAGGACGTTTCGAGGTTTTGGATAATGGCCGTTGCCGTTTGTAGCGCTCATGAGTTAGGGACCTCAGTTCTAGCGACGTTGATCAAAGCTTTGAGGGCAGCGTTCACCGACGCTGAATCAGGAAACGCGGCAGAAACTTCGGGTTCGAGGAGAACGACATTTGTGCCCTCACGATATCGTTCCGTGTATTTCCCCCGCACTTGATTTTTGAGCTGTGACAGATCGTATTCAGGCCGCAACTCATCTTCCAGTTTATTCTTCTTCATGGTATTTTCGCTCATTTTGAGTCACCTCACGGGCACTAATCAGTCTAACAACTTTTTCATCGTCGGTGAGTGAGATGAATAACAAACGATTCTTATTTGAATGCCCAATGATGATAAATCGTTGTTCGCCGATCGAATGATCGGGATCGTCAAACGTCCGCGAGAGTGGGTCTTCGAAGACTGAGCTGGCTTCGTCAAAAGAAACGCTATGCTTCTTTCGGTTAGTCGCTCTTTCTGCGGATCCGATTCGAATATTATTTTCAGAGCCTCGCCTCAGGGTTTATCTCCTTACTGCGGCCTGTTCAATCGTATTGCCAGGTTTATTCTCGATCACAGACGGCCGTTTGCCGTTTGCAAATTTTGAATAGCTAACCGTATTTTCGCTGCCATTAATCACAAACTCCATCGCCGCTTCCGCTGTGACACTGTTCTTGTCGCCATTTATCATCACCTGACGGCAAACGCCCTTGATCGTGATGGTGCTTTTGTCGCCGTTGACGAGTACGCGGTTGTATTTCGTACAGTTGACCGATCTCTTTATTTCGTAACCATCGATCGAGATCGACGGCCCTGTCTGACTCGTGTCAACATTAACGATGTCCGCCGGATCGATCGGCTCAGGTGTAGGCGTGGGAGAAATCGACGGAGTTGGCGTCCCGCTAAACTTCTCCATCTCCCGCTTTGCCGTCTCGCTGCGCAGATCGCACGCCGCGAAGATTGCGACTGCCAATAAGCAGCAAATAGCAATAAAATTCTTCATTTTGCTCCAAGCAATTCCATCGCCTTCTCGATCGGCCTG
>JANNWQ010000305.1:0-6674 GCA_031408595.1 Acidobacteriota bacterium
CGATAATTTTGAACGTATAGCAAGCCTGGCCGCATCTCTCCTGTCTCATTTCTCGCTCGAAAATGCCGAATTTCGACTTATCATCGACGGTGATGTAGGTGAATTCGGTTTCGGCCGGCCTCACCTCTACGATTCGCTCCGCCGACTTGCCCTAACCGAACCCAGATTCCCTTCCAAAACCGCTCCGCCGGAACCAGATCCCGAGATCGAACGTATTCTCAATGAATCGGACGACAGCCACCGCTTTTTTGTTACGGCAAATGGCGGCCGCAGCTTGTCGGCCGAGGCACTTCAAAGATTGAAAATAATTGGGGTTTAAGGTCTAATTCTTGTCATAATCGGCGACGTCGCGGTGTATTACTGTCGATGGGCATTTTTTGATGCTGAAAATGAACGAGAGTACCGACATTCTTGTGGACATAATGTCCGAAACAACAGCGACGACCGCAGCGACAGAGAGGATCGGGTTTGAGGAGGCGTTTTCGCTCCACCATAGAACCGTCTTTCGCGCGGCCCGCTCGGTCGTGCACGACGCCGGCCTCGCTGAGGATGTCACACAGGAAACGTTCCTACGACTCTACAAGCATCAGGACTCGATCACCGATAGCGAAATGCTCCGTCCGTGGCTCATACGCGTTGCGATAAATGTTGCAAAGAATACTCTTCGCGGAAACATTAGGGCAAACACGCGGGACGAGAATTACGTCAAAGAATCAGGCGAAACGCATGTCGCGTCGGTCGAGATCGACTATGAGGAATACGCTGGCGTAAACGATATTTACAAGGCTCTCTCGCAGGTAAAAGAGCCGCTCAGGAGTTGCCTGATATTAAAACAGCAGGGCCTCTCGTATAAAGAGATCGCCGCAAGTTTGGAGTTGAACGAATCGAGCATCGGCACCTTCGTCGCACGTGCCAGAGCAGAATTTGCCAGAGTTTATGGCAAGGTCGGGAAGTGATCAGATATGACAGATAAGTGTTTGGACATCGGTATTATTCAGGCATTCCTCGATGGAGAGCTGTCGCACGACCAGACCTCGCGGGTTTCGAGCCACATGGCTCTGTGCGACACGTGCGCGACTTCCTTTGCAGAAGCTGAAAGCGAAGCGTCGTTCGTTTTCTCCGCACTCGATCGAGAACTAGACACTCTGGTCCCGACCCAGCGTCTCTGGAACAAGATCAACGATTCGATCGCGGAAGAGAAAGCCCAGATGCCGTGGTTGCACAAAGCGTGGGCCCTTGTTTCGGTTGGCTTGATGAATCCTTCGATAGCAGTGGCCGCGAGTTTGATTATTGTGGTTGGTGTATTTGCGGCGGTTTGGATGAATCGTGCTCCAGTCAATTCAGTCAATCCAACAAGTTCTGTTGCGAGTGTTAAGCCGACAACAACTGCACCACTTCCGACGAACAATATTACGGTTAGCGACGTTCCTGACACGGTTGTATCCACAGATTCACCGCGAATCGAGCGAGCCGTATTCAAAGGCGAACCACGACGCGCGACCATTACTCCTGCGGTTGTCAGGTCCAGTTCAACGAGCTTTGCCGATCCGCTTGCTGGCGAATCTAGCTATGTCAGCACGATCTCGACGCTTGCTAAGACAGTCGAAGACAAGAAAGACGGCGTTTTGCGGGCCTCGCAGCGTGTTGCCTTTGAACGCGATATGGCGATGGTCGATGACTCGATCGCCAAGATGAGAAAAGAAGTCAAGCGGAACCCAAAGAACGAAACTGCCCGTCAGGTGCTGTATTCGTCGTATCAGAACAAGATAGATCTTTTGAATTCGGTTGCGCAGAAAGAGGAGTTGATGGCAAGCATTAGGTAGAATCTGTCCAACTTTGCGTGAGAATTTCCTAGACTCGTCAGGAGAAGACTAAGATTTCACGCAAAGTCCGCTAAGAACGCAAAGGGACGCGAAAAATCCTTGTCGATCGAATTTAATGAAAGCTGTTATCAGAAAACTTATAATCGGCTGCCTCGCCACAGCCATTGCGATGAGTGTATCCGTCGCGACATTTGCGCAGGACGGCGGGGTTCCCAAGCCAAGTCCTGCTCCGACGGCTCGTCAATATCCCGTCGAGCCGCCTGCAAAACTAAAAGAAGGTTACGACCGCGATAAATATCAGGCTCCGCCTGAGCCGCCAAAAACCTGGATGTACGGAGGAGACACGCACGAACGCTCGATCGCAGTCGCACCCAACGTTAATCTAACGCTGTGCGTCGCTAAGGGCGACCTTCGTATAAACGGCTGGAGCCGAAATGACGTTCGTGTCTATGTTAAGGATGGCGGGAAGATGAAATTTCACGTGCGCGAGAAAAACGAACGTGACGGCAAGCCGAATTGGGTCTCGCCGGTTCCCTTCGATCAGAAAAGCACGAACAAAACCTACCCGGATTGTATCTGGGGCGACTACATCGAGATCGATATGCCGATGACCGCGTCGGTTGAGATAAAAGGAGCCGAAACAGAGGCGACCATCGATGATATTCGCAAGGTTTACATTAAGAATATCGGCGGCGATATAACCGTGCGAAAAGCTGGCGGCGGCGTGGTCGCGCTCACATACGAAGGCGATGTGACCGTCGAAGGTTCGACCGGGCCGATGAATCTTGAGACTACGTCCGGCAACATCACCGCATTTCAGTTAGCTCCGGTCGAGATTGGTGACCGCTTTAAGGCGAGGACCGGTAGCGGAGCCATTTTCTTGCAAAATGTCTCACACCGGCAAACCGAGGTGACATCGACATCCGGCTCGGTTGCCTTTAACGGCGAGATACGTAATGGCGGCGCCTACAGTTTAAGTACGACAAATGGTTCGATAAGAATGACTTTGCCCGCCACTACGGCGTGTCAGTTTCTTGCGGTGTATGGCTCGGGGAATTTCGTTTCCGAAATACCCCTCAAACTCGAAACCGAAAACCTGATCGGCGGGCCGCTCAAGAAAGTAGCCGGCAAGATCGGCGTCGGCAGCGACGCCATGCTCAAGCTCACCGCCAATAACGGCAGTATTGGGATCAAGAAGAACTAGTACTTTGGTAACAGGTAAACAGTTACGGGCTACAGGGGTGTTTTTCCTGTCACCCGTAACTGTTTACCAGTCACCAGATTAACCCAACCGTCTTCCCGTCCGCGACTCAAACTGATCCGCCATCGACGGCATATCGTCAGCGCTTTCGTCTCTTGAGAGTCGCTCAATGCGCCACATTGGATAGAAATTGTCGTTCATCTCGAGATGGGCCTCGCCTGCGACGATCGAACTGCACCAGTCATCAAAATACCCAAGATCGATCGAACGCATGGTTACGCCCGCCGCTTCGATCGAATCCAGGATCCCGAGTAACTTTTCCCGCGGACTATGCAGCACCGCGATCACAACATCTCCTGAATCAAACTTCATACGGAGATGATAACAAATCGACACCCGCGAGCGACGCAATCATTCGCGTCCGATCCAACGCACCGGAAGCGAATGACCAAACGCGTCTGAAACGCTCTTCGTCGCGATAGAGCTCCCAAACACGATCGGCCCAGCATTCTCAACAGTGCCGGTAAATGTAATTGTCGCGAGACGAATTACGCCATTCGGCGGTGCCAGCTGCATTGCGGAATCTATCAAGATAGCGATCCGTCCGTCCTCCAAGACGTTTACTGTCAACACCGATCCCTCGGGCAGTTCGTCACCAAGTGCGACGCGGGGTTGGCCCAGCCTTGCCGCATCGTACTCGATGGTAAAACCGATCGCGGTCTCGTCGCCGTTCGCATTAAACTCAATCGGCACTGTTACGTTCGATGAACTATCGACACCGATCGAACCCACGCGGATCACGCGTCCTGAGGTGTAGCCCGAGATCGCATCGATTAGCCGATTAGCGAAAAGCAAAGGAGAGGTCGGCCCGCCGGCGTCAGTCAACGGATCAAGGCCAGCCGCGTAGCGTCGGGCTTGCACCACATCGGCCGAGGTGATCACGCCGTCACCAAGTGTTGACCTCGGAGCACTATCGGCACGTTGCTGTTCATTGAATAAAGGATCTGGCGTGTCGAGCCCCGTGGCAAACCGTCGCATTTGAGTAACATCGGTCGAAAGAACGACGCCGTCGCCACTGGTACGCGGTGACACATCGCCCTCAAAGCCAGCACCGGGGGTAGGTGTAGCTGTCGGCGTTGCCGTTGGCGTGGCGGTTGGTGTGGCCGTTGGTGTCGCAGTCGGCGTACTCGTCGGCGTCGCCGTTGGAGTGCTCGTCGGAGTGGCAGTCGGCGATGCGGTCGGTGTTGCTGTTGGCGTAGCACTTGGCGTTGCAGTTGGTGTTGCAGTCGGTGTAGCGGTCGGCGTGGCGGTCGGTGTCGCGGTCGGCGTAGCGGTCGGAGTCGGAGTTCCAACAACCGTTCCGCCGCCCCAGAATCCGCCCGCGACGCTAAACAGCCCGCCGGTTGATGTCGAACCCGCGACACACTGGCCCGTTGTCCCGTCCAGATTGAATCCACCGCCCGTCGAATTGCCGCCGCCGCCCGCGATCACGCTTCGGGTTATCTGAAACATACCACCAGATTGCCCGCTAGCGGCAAATGGCACACAGAATACAGTCGTTGCCACGATGATCAATAGTTTTATCGCTTTCATTGTTCTACCTACTCCAATTCTGAGCCTTTTTTCGGTTGCCAACGACGCTCTTTACAAACTTCAACGCAGAGACCGCAAGAGCCGCTGAGACGGATGCAGATAGAGCAGAACTACTGCTCTTTACAAATATCCGCGTCCTTATTCGACGCACACACCAGACGCGTCAGAGCATCGATCTGCTGTTGCTGACGCTCGATCTGGGTTTGTTGCTGATTGACGGCGTTGATGAGGAGCATGTTCAGGCGCTCGTAGCGAACGCCTTCGACCACGCCATCTTTATCCCGAGACGCAAAAAATGGAGCGACCTTTGCCACATCTTCTGCTCCGAGCCCGATGTCGTACGCTCCGCCATCCTTCCATGTATAGCTTATCGGACGCAGTTGCCGTAGTAAGTTCAATCCGTCGAAATAGGTATTCACGTTGTTCTTAAAACGCAGACTCGAGGCATTGCAGTTAAGCAAATCTCCGACCGCATTGAAACAAACAGTCGCAACCGACGCTTCCGGAGGAATCGATCCTATCCTCGCCCGCCCATTGACATGGAGTGTTCGCAATGGATCGACAATGCCGATGCCGACGCTCCCACCGTACTGGTTAAGAACCATGTTCTTCGGAGTACCACTACCATAGTCATACGCGAAAATGTAGCCAGAGGTAGGGACCGAACCGAGACCGATACCAGTTCCGCCCCCCGTGCTGCCGCTGCTCAACGGCGTCGTATCACCGCTGAACCAACTCGTGCCTTGGGTCCGCAACGCGATGCCGCTACTAGAAGATGCATACACGCCACTGCCGCTGCTACTACTGCCCTCCACTCCCAAGCCGGCGGAACTGACGCCCCACACCCCACGACCGGCATTGCTTTGGCCATAGACGCCGGCCGTGCTGTTGAAGATGCTGTTGACGACGCCCGCAACGGCGAAGCCGCTTCCAGTGGTTTCACCTCGCACGGCATCGTTTGGCGACAGCACGTGCAACCTGTAAATAGGGCTGCTAGTACCGATGCCGACATTGCCTGCGGCTGACTGTGTGATCACTGAATTTCCAAGCGCCGTGGCCGCACTCCAGAGTGGAATGGTGTTCGTAGTGCCGCTGCCGCTGACACCGCCGCCCGTCGAGGCGATTGTGAGCGTGTTGCCCGCCGGGGTGATCGAGATGTTTGAGCCCGCGGCGAGCGTTACGCTATCGGTCAGTCCGTTTAGAGTCTTAACCACTTGGCCCGACGCGATTTTGGGAGCTGTCACCGCGTTGTCGGCGATGTTTGCTGTCGGTATTTCGCCGAGGCGGGCGTTGGCGAGGGTGCCGCTTGTTATGCTGCTTGCGTTGAGGTTTGTTAGGCCTGAGCCGTTGCCATTCGTCTGCAAATACCCGCTCGCCGCCACGCCGCCGAGGCTCAGTGCATTCGTGGCAGTTGCCGCCGTAGTGGCGTTTGTCGCGTTGGTTGCGTTTGTCGCGATCGTTGCGGTGTCAGAATTCAGGCTCTTGACCGAATACGGTGAGCTTGTTATCTGTTGTCTCGGTGCTAGCGTTATAAATCCACCGACGCCCGATGGCCGGACACGTATCTCGAGGAATCGCCCGGCGCCGGGGAATTGGCTGCCGAAATCGAGCGATACGGCGAATATGCCATTTGTCACTACGACGCTGCTTTGCGTGATCGTCGAACCAAGCTGCGCTCCGCCGCTCGCCGCATCAAACAGCGCAAACTCAAAATCGTGGTTGCCATTGGCGACAACACCACTCGAATTCAAACTCCCCTGATATGTAAACCCGGTAGTCTGTGCGATACCGACCGGCGCAAAAATCCCTAACGCCAGAAACAAACCGAAAACTATCGATAACTTGCCTGTCATGATTCTCTCCCCCAAAACTAATTGTGTCGTCGCAGACCTAACAAATACCACAGTTCTGAGGAAATTACTATAAGTACCGAGTCGCTGAGACCCGCCGCTGCTCTACTGCTCTTTACAAATATCTGCGTCCTTGTTCGACGCACAAACCAGTCTGGTCAACGCGTCGATCTGCTTCTGCTGGGCTTTGATCTTTGAGTTTTGATC
>JANNWQ010000306.1:0-1816 GCA_031408595.1 Acidobacteriota bacterium
TCGACCCAACCCCCATCCGGCGAGGCCAACGGTTAGGGACAGAATTAACGCTGTTCCCGTTATAATGAGGACGATGTGTTTGCTCGATATGTTGTACTTTTTCATTATTTAAGTGCAGTTCCTGTAGCCGACGTGACAAAAAAGGGCCGCTTACCCTTGTAAACGAGATTTCCTGTCTATCTGGGGCATTAGTCTAATGGAAAAGATAAGGGAAGGCTATAACTCGCCGAGCAAAACTCTCGCTGATAGGAAGGCTCGGTCAACATCGCAAGTAACAGATACCAGGCATGACGATTTTGTAATACTGCCCCTACAAAGACAATAGGAAAGTTGACACCCACGAGCGGCACGACCATTAGGGTTCGACCCACCGAACGGCAAGATTATTGCCAAACCCGTCAGAAACACTTTGCAACGCGGTGGAACTCCCGAACGAGATCGGCCCATGATCCTCGACTCTCCCGATAAAAGTAATCGTCGCGAGACGAATGACACCATTCGGCGGCGCCAACGGCGTCGCGGAATCTATTAAGATAGCGATCTTTCCGTCCCCCCCGACATTTGTTGTCAAAACCGAGCCCTCGGGCAAGCCTTCGCCAAGTTCAACAACTGGTTGGCCCAACTTCGCGGCATCGTATTCTAGGGTGAAACCGATCGCGGTCTCGTCGCCGTTAGCGAATAACTCGATCGGGACGGTGACCGACTCTCCAGCATGTGCATCGACCAATCCGACGCGTATTTCACGGCCAAAAAAGAACGCATAAACACCGTCGAGAAACTCCGATACCAAACCGGGCCCGGCTACCGGGGCTGTCGGCCCGCCAGCCGCCGTTTGTGGGTCGAGGCCCGAGGCATAGCGGCGCGCTTGAATTACATCGGCAGAATTCAGGCCGCCATCGCCAAATGTTGCTCTTGGTGCGCTATCACTGCGCTGAAATTCACTCGTGGCTGTGCTTGGCGTATCGAGGCCCGAAACAAATCGTCGTGCCTGAACCACATCATTCGATATCGTCTGCCCATCGCCATTCGGCCGAGGAGCAATATCACTCTCGAATCCGGCACCCGGTGTCGGCGTTGGTGTTGCTGTCGGGGTTGCCGTCGGAGTCGCTGTGCCTCCCTCAGGATCGTCGTCGATGATCGTGCCGATGCCTTGGCCATCGCCAATGGTCGTGTTGATCGCATTAGTGATGTCGAGCGAGAAGGTCTCATTCGGCTCGTCGAGCGGGTCTTCAATTAGCGGAACCGAAACGGTTCGCGTGACAGTTCCCGGGGAGAAGACCACGTCAAGATCATCGACTGCGGTAAAGTCGCCGCCCTCTGTCGCGGTTATTCCGTTGGTGCTGACGCGAACGGTCACCGTTTGACTGCTCGGAGCCGCAAGGCTGATCAGAAAGTCTACCGTGTCCTCGCCCGAGGGCTGATCGCCAAAAGTCCGTTGGCCAGTAGGCCCTCCCTCATTTACAGTTGCGTCGCCGACCGATACTCCCGACGGCGGCACCGCTACGGCCACGGGTAAACTCAACAGCCTGTCCGTTGGTCCTGTCACTGGCCGGATCTCAACTCGTCCAAAATTAAATTGGCTGTTAGCGGGGATCCCCGTGGTATCGATCGTTATCGTCAGCGTCCTTGTACCGCCCGCCGGTACCGTAAAAGTGCTCGGAGTAACGGTACCGTTGAGGGTCTCGACACTTGCGTCCCAGGTCTTTGCCTGCGACAGCGTGCTGCGGAAGGTTCGCGTAAATTGACACTGGCCGGCGCATGCCCTCCTGGCCATGCTTGGCAGGTTCAGCGTCGCAGGATCGCCGCCCGTCGCGGG
>JANNWQ010000307.1:0-6704 GCA_031408595.1 Acidobacteriota bacterium
ACGAATCCATAATGCTGAAAACGATCGCGGAAGAAGCGTGGTTTTACATTCTCGAGCATGATGAGGAGACCGGTGAGTATGTTCTCGACGTCTGCTGCGGGACGGTAGCCATCTACACGATCAAATTCAAGCTCAGTGAGGACGAAGTAAGGGAATATATGGCAGATCCAAGCGGTATTCGAGTGTTGGCATACCGCGTCTGTGATTACCCGAAGGAGTACCTCGATCGGCGAGTTTGAAGATGAATTTTCAAGAGATAAAAACCATTGAAGACCAGTTTCAGGTCGAAACCTACGCCAAGATGAATATCTCGGTCGAGCGTGGGTCTGGTGCGTGGGTTTGGACCAGCGAGGGCGAGAAATACCTCGATTTGTACGGAGGCCACGCGGTTTGTGCTACGGGACACTCGCATCCGCATGTGGTCGAGGCTATCAGGGAGCAGGCCGGGAAAGTGTTGTTCTATTCGAACCTCGTCTATTCGGAGATCAGGGCGAAGGCCGGGGAGAAGCTCGTTTCCTTAGCTCCCGATTCCATTTCGAAGGCTTTCTTTTGCAACTCGGGAACCGAAGCGAATGAGAATGCGATGCGAATGGCCCGTATGGCTACGGGACGTGAGAAAGTGATCACATTTACCGGTGGTTTTCACGGACGTACGGCGGATTCGATCTCCGCGACCTTTTTGGGCAAATACCGCGAGATCGGTAAGCCGAATGTTCCCGGCCACGTTTCGGCCATTTTCGGTGATATCGAAAGCGTCCGAGCCGTTGCCGATGAAGAGACCGCTGCGATCATGCTTGAGCCGATCCAGTCGATGGCTGGAGTGACAGAGGCTGATCCGAGTTTCTTCCGAGAGCTGCGTGACCTATGCGACAAACTCGGCATCATGCTCATTTTTGACGAGGTCCAAACTGGCATTGGCCGCACTGGAAATTGGTTCTTTGCGGGTAACGATCTTGCCGATGGTGTCGAGCCCGATGTCATCACGCTGGCAAAATCCCTTGGTAGTGGTGTTCCCGTAGGGGCATGCCTCGTTAATGATCGAGTGTCCGCGAATATACGGCTGAATGATCTGGGCACCACGTTTGGCGGCGGAATGCTCGCGATGGCAGCCGTTCTGGCTACCCTTGAAGCCATCGAGGCGGATGATATGATCGCAAACGCAAAACGCGTCGAGCAGCAACTACGTGATTCGCTGGCTAACGTGCCCAATGTTGTCGCGATTCGCGGTAAGGGCTGTCTGCTTGGTATCGAGTTCGACGGGCCATGCAAAGCTTTCCACGGGAAACTGCTGGATAACAAGATAATTACTGGTACTTCGAGTGATCCGAATGTGCTACGTCTGCTCCCGCCGCTGTCGGTGAGCGTTGATGAAATAAATATGTTGGTCGAGGTGCTTTCGAATTGAGTAACTTTCTGTGTACATCCGAATTTTCGATCGAGCATCTTAATGGCCTGATCGATTCTGCTATCAAGATCAAGAGCGGAGAAGACTCTGAACGGCCGCTCGATGGCAAATCTATAGCGCTTGTGTTCTTTAATCCTAGTTTGCGTACGCGTGCGTCGATGCAGGTTGGTATTTATGAACTCGGCGGAAATGCGGTGATACTTGAGCCGGGCGGCACGTCGTGGACGCTCGAGCATCGCGACGGCGTGGTGATGGACGGGAATAAGACGGAGCATCTGGCTGAGTTCGTTCGAGTGTTGGAGCGATACGTTTCGGCTATCGGCGTTCGCACATTTGCCGAGCTTAAGGATTGGGAAACCGAGCGAACGGATCCGATCCTGAACGCCTTCGCCAAATATGCTACGGTTCCCATCATCAATCTCGAATCCGCGATGCATCATCCGTGTCAGTCTATGGCGGATATGATGACGATTCGTGAAAAGCTTGGTGTTGGCAAGAAGAAGGTGCTGCTCACATGGGCATGGCACCCGAAGCCGCTGCCGATGGCCGTGCCGAATAGCTTCGCTCTGGCCGCCGCGCAATTCGGCCATGATCTGCGTATCGCTCACCCGGTAGGGTATGAACTTGATGAAGCCTTGGTAGGCGAGATCGAGCAATATTCGTCCGCGAATGGTGGGAGCGTTGAGTTCACAAACGATGTTCATTCGGCGTTCGATGATGTCGAGATCGTATACGCCAAGAGCTGGGGCGGTAAGCAGTTTTATGGTGATACTGAGAAGGATATTGAGTATCGGTCTGCTTTCAGAAATGATTGGATAGTGGACGAGGCGAAGATGGCGAGGACGCGTGATGCCCGATTTATGCACTGTCTGCCCGTTCGCCGAAATGTGATTGTCACGGATGGCGTGATCGATTCGGCGAATTCGATTGTGGTCGACGAGGCTGAGAACCGGCTGCATATTCAGAAGGCTATATTGACTTCGTTGCTTCAAACTTGACACGCTACAAAAATATTGCCACGAAAGC
The DNA here is from genome assembly GCA_031408595.1 of Acidobacteriota bacterium. Lineage (GTDB taxonomy): Bacteria > Acidobacteriota > Blastocatellia > Pyrinomonadales > Pyrinomonadaceae > OLB17. Next base: position 2,432 of record JANNWQ010000307.1, read on the forward strand.
ACGAATGAGACCAGATTCGTGAATTGGTGGCTGACGTCGTTGTAGTTGGCGAAATAGTATGAACATTGAAACACTCGAACTTTTGCGTGAGGCACTTCCCTACATCCAGCGTTTTGCGGGGAAGACTTTTGTTGTCAAATTCTCTGGTAAAGTAACCGAGGACAAAGAGAATCTTGCCGCTTTGGCCGAGGAACTGGCGTTGCTGCATCAGGTCGGTATTCGTGTCTGCGTCATTCACGGCGGCGGTAAACAGCTCAATGAATTGGCTGAGAAACTCGGCGTAGTCCAAACCGTTGTTGCTGGGCGTCGCGTGACAGATGACGAAACGCTCGAGCTGGCGAAGATGATCTTTCGCGGGAAGATAAACACTGAGATATTGGCGCAGTTTCGAAGAAGAGGCGTTCATGCCGTGGGCCTATCTGGTATCGATGGCGGTGTGATCACAGCTGTTAAGCGTCCGCCGAAGGATGTTCTCAACAAGGAAACCGGTGAAACAAAGATCGTCGATTTTGGGCACGTTGGTGACGTTGTCAATGTTGACGTTTCGCTGATAAACAATCTGCTCGATAGCAATTATCTGCCCATAATTTCATCGCTCGGGGCAGATGACGATGGACGTATTTTCAATATTAATGCAGATACGATCGCGGCTGAGATCGCGGTTAGCTTGGGAGCGGAGAAACTGATATTGCTTACGGATGTAAACGGAATTTATCTCGACGAGAATGATGAATCGACAAAAATCTCACGTTTGACCGTTGCTGATGCAAAGGAAATGATCGCCTCTGGTCGAGCTACCGGCGGGATGATACCTAAGCTGGAAAATCTAATTTCGTTGCTAAATCGCGGTGTCGCCTCGGCGCACATTATCGGCGGAAAGAATCGGAATGCGGTGCTGGCTGAAGTGTTTACAGATGAAGGATCTGGAACGATGGTCGTGAAGGAGTGAATTACGAATTACGAATTAGGAATTACGAATTGAGGAAAAGAAACTTGAATTACGGACTGAAGGAAAGAAACTCCGAGTTCGTAATTCGTAATTCTCAATTAATTTGGTGCTCAGGGGGGGACTCGAACCCCCACGGATTACTCCACACGCCCCTCAAACGTGCGCGGCTACCAATTACGCCACCTGAGCTGAAATTTTCAAGAATCGAGATCAAAGATGAAATTTCAACTTTGAGATCGAGAAAATACGAACCAGTTAGTTATTCGCGGGGGCCGCACCGTTAGCCGCAGGTGCGTTACTAGCCGGGGCATTTGCCGGCGGTGCGTTCGAGGCCGGTGCTTCAGCATTTGCTGCCGGAGCTGCGTTGGCATTCGCGTCTGTTGCTGGGGCCGTATTTGCGTTGGCGTCAGCCGGAACCGCGACATTTGCGTTTGCGTCGGTTGTTGCCGCTGGCTCGTCAGGATTGGACGAGAGAACCGATACGTTTCCGGTTAGGGCGGGCATCGAGAGCATCAGGGCCGTGATCATGAATGACGTTGCCGCCACGATCGTCACCTTTGAAAGGACTGTCGCAGTACCGCGGGGTGCAAATGCCGAACTCGAAACGTTGCTTGTAAACAAAGCTCCCGCATCCGTCTTGCCGGGCTGCAATAAAACAGCCGCGACCAAGATCAGGCACGAAACGAAAAATAGACCGTACAGAATGTAAACCATCTTAGTTAGTGAATAGTGAAAAGTGAATAGTGAATAGTGAAAGCCTAGCGGCTGTGACTATTCGTTGTTTCCCGTCACTATCTGTCAAAATTCACGATCGCTGCGAAGCTTGCCGCATCTAGGCTTGCTCCACCGACCAGGGCTCCATCGACATCTGCCTGCGACATTAGCGTCGTGATATTGTCGGGTTTTACCGAACCGCCGTAGAGTATTCTTACGGCATTTGCGATCTCGAAGCCGTGCGTTTTTGAAACGCATGCACGAATGTGACCGTGCATTTCTTGAGCCTGTTCGGGCGTCGCGGTTTTACCCGTGCCGATCGCCCAGACAGGCTCGTAAGCGATTATGATACGTTCCATATCGGCAACTGTCAAACCCGCTAAACTGCCTGTTAACTGCGCTTCGACAACCGATTCGGCCCGGGCCGCTTCCCTATCGGCGAGGTGTTCGCCGACGCAGACGATCGCGGTCATGCCCGCTGCTAGCGTCGCTTGCGTCTTCATATTCACCGATCCGTCGGTTTCGCCGTAAAACTGTCGCCGTTCGCTGTGTCCGATTATCACGTGCGAACAACCCGCGTCCCTGAGCATCGTTGGTGCGATCTCGCCGGTATGCGCACCGAAGTCGTTTTGCACCGCACAGTCCTGCGCCGCGACCTGTATATTCGAACCTTCCAAACGGTCCGCGAGGGTTTTAAGGGCTGTAAATACGGGAGCGATCACTATTTCGCAGTGATTTGCGTTGGCGACGAGGGGCTTCAGCTCTAGAGCGGTATCGACCGCTTCGCCGAGTAGCTTGTACATCTTCCAATTGCCGGCAATGACGGGTTTTCTCATAGTTAAAAATTAGTTGTTGAGCGCCTTAATGCTCAGGAGCAAGAAAAGGATAGTCGCCCCGACGCCGATACCGATCCCTATTCCGATCTTGGCACCGGTCGACAAATTTTTGCCGCCGACAGCTTTGACGTCGGAATAACGGACAAAATGCGGGTTGCCGGACTTATCGACGATCACAAAGTCGTCCGAATTAGCTTCTTTGACATAACCGTGGAATTCGGTTGCATCGTAATGCTTAACCTTAATTTTGACCGCTCACCGAGGCCGAGTTTTCTGATCTTGTCCATGACCTTTTCAGTTTGCTGGTCGCGTTTTGCCTTATCAGCCTGGGCATGTACCGGCGAAACCATCGGCAACCCGAGGATCGCCAAAATAAGGAAAATCATCGTCGTTTGTTTTATCAAATTCTCACCACTCTCGATAAAGACTGCCGGGGAAAAATGAAATTTAATTATTACGCGTAATATGCACAAAGATCAGATATAGCGTAAGCAGCGTCGCCCCGACGCCGATGCCAACGCCGATGGCTACTTTTGCTCCAGTAGAAAGATTCTTGCCGCCTACTGTATCGACATCTGAATATTTCAACGAACTGGACTTGCCCTCTTGATCAACAACTGCAAAATCATCGTCATTGGCCGAGCTGACGTAGCCTTGATGTGTCGCTCCGGTATATAGCTTGACCTTTATTCTCGTACGTTCGCCGAGCCCGAGCTTTTTGATCCTTTCTTTAACCATCGCAGTTTTTTGTTCTTGCTTAGACGAGTCGTTCTGAGCGATAGCCGGTGTCCCGGACGCTTGAACAAAGATCGTCATAAACATAAATAAAGCGAATGCTTGTTTAATCATATTTATTTCATCATAGACCTGTCTTAAACGTGGACGATGTTATCACGATGGCCGGTCTGCGGCGAATGGTTGCCTCGTACGGGTCAGTGCATAAGTGGGCGCTTTATCGGCCCGCCTTGAACGTTGTTGAGATAATGGGTCGTAATGAACGCATTTGGATCTATCTCCGCGACAACGGATTTGATGCCTATCTCGAGCCGCGTTACGACACAATATAGGATCGAACGGTCGTCGGTCGTTTCGCCGGTGCTTCCCATGCCGCCGCTGCCTTTGAAAAGTGTCACGCCGCGATGCAATCCAAGGCCGCGACGCCGGGAAGCGTGTCGCCGGCTAGAAATTCGAGCGTGGCACCGCCGCCGGTTGAGATGTGGCTGATCTGGTCGTTGAGGCCAGCTTGGTTGACAGCTGCGACGGAATCGCCGCCGCCGACTATTGAGGTTGCACCTTCGGCCGTGGCATCTGCGACTGCCTGTGCGATGGCGATCGTGCCTTCGTCGAATGGTTTCTCCTCGAACATTCCCATCGGGCCGTTCCAGACGATCGTTTTGGCACCCTTTAGGGCGTTGGCAAAGATCGCGGCCGTCTCAATGCCAATGTCGAGGCCAACGAGGCCAATGTTTGTGAATTCGATCGGGATCGTCTTGCGTGAATTGAGCGGATCGTAACTATCAACGACCTGATGATCGGTCGGGAGAAGCAATTGGACGCCCGCAGCCTCAGCCTTTTTGACGATCTCTAATGCCATCGGCATCATGTCGTCCTCAACGAGCGATTTGCCGACAGTAATACCACTTGCTTTGAAAAATGTGTACGCCATGGCTCCACCGATGAGGAGCTTGTCCACCTTGCGTGCGAGCAGTGATTTGATCACGGGGATCTTGTCAGAGACCTTGGCTCCGCCGAGAATCGCGACGAACGGGCGTTC
>JANNWQ010000308.1:0-2523 GCA_031408595.1 Acidobacteriota bacterium
TTAGAAGGAACAAGCTAAAGCTTGCACTCTATACTGGAAAACCGTCCACCGCCATCACACGCTTTGCTTGCCGAATGTGCCGCTTCGTATGCTCGACCAGCACCGTAAATGCGTCGTCGAGCTTATACGTAAAAATGAACAGGAACGGCGACGTAACGACTGTTTTGTCGCGGTCGGCACCGGCACACGCCTCGACCTGTTTATTTACCTCGCCGATATGCTCGACAAATTGCTGCACGATATCACCCGCGAGATCGCTCGGCGGCACAATGCGTTTCGAAGGAGCTTTGGCCTTTTTCGAATCTTCGGACACCGCATTTATCAGAAAGCGTCCGCCCCAACCGGTAAGCGGCGAGACATTTTCCCAAAACGAATTCTTCCGGGTACCGCTCGCGAGCTTGGCAAATTCCGCGTCGAATTCGTGATTCGTCTTGATAATATGATCCAGACACTGAGCGACACTCCAGCCCTTTTCGGAAGGTTTCCAATTAAGTTGCTCCACCGTCAACCCGCCAAACGCCGCCGCGGCATCGGTCGCAGCATCAGTCATTTGCGTTTGAATGCTATTGATACGCTCGTCCATATTCCAATTGTTCAGAGTGCAAGCTTTAGCTTGTTTCCGGCGCAAGAATACAAGCTGAAGCTTGCACTCTGAACCGTATCTAATTCCTCAACGGCTTGCCGGTCTTAAGCATCGCCGCAATTCTTTCCTGCGTTTTGCTCTCGCCGCAGAGCGAGACGAAAGCTTCGCGTTCGAGATCTAAAAGATATCTCTCGCTAACCTGAGCCTTGTGATTGATCGTACCGCCCGCCATTACGTGAGCCAGTTTCTTGCCGATCAGCACGTCGTGGTCCGAGACGAAACCGCCTTGCTTCATCATGTGCAGGGCAAGCTTCATCGCTGATTCACCGGCCTCGCCCATTACCGTTATGTCGGTTCGCTCGACAGGTTGAACGTAACCAGCAGCGGCGAGATTCAGAACTTCTTGCTTCGCGTCCTGTATCAAACGGTCGCCGTTCATCGAGATCGCGTCGCTGTCGCGGAAGAAGCCCCACGATTTTGCCTCTTGTGCAGAAGTCGCGACCTTGCCCATACCTATCGTTTCAAACGTTGACTTTAAGAACGCCAACGGATCCGCACCCGGAGCTTTCGCAGCGGCGTCCATCGCACGCATTGTCATTTCCTTTGTACCGCCGCCCGCCGGAATAACGCCGACACCGACCTCGACCAGGCCGATGTAAGTTTCACCAGCCGCACGCACTTTGTCGCCGTGCATCGCGATCTCGCAGCCGCCGCCGAGCGTCAGGCCATACGGGGCCGTAACTACGGGTTTCGCCGAATATCGCAGCCGCATGATCGTTTTTTGCAACTGGTTTACGGCCATGTTGATGTCGTCCCACTCTTCTTCCTGGGCGGCGAGCAGGATCATCATGATGTTGGCACCAGCCGAGAAATTGCCGCCCTGATTGCCGACGACTAGGCCGGTGAAATTCTTCTCGACCTCGTTGATCGCGAAATTCATCATCGAAACGGTGTCGCCGCCGATGGAGTTCATCTTCGAATGGAACTCGAGACACGCCACGCCGTCGCCGATGTCGACGAGCGATGCTCCGGGATTGGATTTGATAACACCCGTGCGTTCCTTGATGTCCTTAAGAATCATCACGCCGGGACGTGCAGGCATCGGTTTGTATTCCCCGGTAACGAGGTCATAAAACGAATGATTGCCACCCTCATTCTTATAAAACGTCGTCGCCCCCGACGCGAGCATCTTCTCAACATTCGCCGGGATCGCCTGGCCCTCTTTCCTCATTCGCTCGACAGACTCAACAACGCCGATGGCGTCCCACGCCTCAAAAACTCCGATCTCCCAACCAAAGCCCCACTTGATCGCGTTGTCGATCTCAACAATCGTATCCGCGATCTCGGGAATGCGGTTTGCGGCGTAACGCGAGACACGCGAAGTCGTCTTCCAAAGAAATTCGCCCACGCGGTCATCGCCCCAGACGAGAGCCTTTACGCGTTTCGCATTGTCCTCGATCGCCTTCGCAGCGTCGATTGATGGGAATTTTGTTTTGACCTGCGGTTTGTATTCGAAAGTGTTTAGATCGAGTTCGAGAATGACCCGCTTGCCCTCGGCGTCCTTTGATTTCTTAAAGAAGCCGCCCTTCGTTTTATCGCCGAGCAACTTCTTATCAAGCAGAGTCTGGATCAGCTCAGGCAGAACAAATACATCACGATCCTCATCATCCGGCACCGCCGGATAAAGATTATTCGTAACGTGAGCCGTCACATCTAGGCCCACAAGATCCGAAGTTCTAAACGTCGCCGATGAAGCATGCCCAATTGCCTTGCCGGTCATCTGATCGACCTCGGTCGGTGTCCAGCCGCCGGCGATCATCTCGTGGATCGTCGCCATCATGCCAAAAACGCCGATGCGGTTGGCGATGAAGTTCGGGCGATCTTTGGCAGGCACGACGCCTTTGCCTAATCGCTGATCGAGAAATCCAGAAACTTTACAA
>JANNWQ010000309.1:0-3515 GCA_031408595.1 Acidobacteriota bacterium
GAGCGTGACACCGACCGACACATTTTCACCCGGCCGACCATTCTGGGACGTAAGTCTAAGCGATCTTCCCGTCAAATCATTTTTGGCCATGAATCCGCCACCGATCTGGGCTGCAAGTTCCTCACCCGGCGGAGGTAAAACAGGACCGCCCGAGCCTGTGAGCGGATCGAGGCCGGTAGCGTATCGCCGACCCTGAACGACATCACCTGAATTGACAAAGTTGTCGCCAAAGGTTGCCCGCGGAGCACAATCGGCTCGCTGAAACTCGTTAGTGGCGGGGTTGATCGTATCAAGGCTCGTAGCAAACCGGCGGAGCTGGATCACGTCCGTTGAATTCATACTGCCGTCACCCGATGGCCTCGGAGCAACATCACCCTCAAATCCGGCACCACCGCCCGGCGTCGGCGTAGCGGTTGGGGTCGAAGTAGGAGTTGAGGTTGGTGTCGCCGTTGGAGTAGCCGTCGGAGTCGCAGTTGGAGTATTCGTCGGGGTTGCCGTCGGTGTATTGGTCGGCGTCGCTGTCGGTGTATTGGTAGGCGTCGGAGTTGCACCGCCGCCGCAGTTGCCGTTATTCAGGATGATCGAGAATGCTCTCACCTGTCCCGCATCGGGAGTGGCGAGGTCGCTTACGTTAAGCGTCCACGTTCCCGTTGCCGGTCCGCCATCCATCGGCGCGAACGGATTGTTTGGCGAGAAATTGCCTATCGGGAATGCTGCTGCGTCACCTCCAGCATCGCAGCTGGACTCGACGCTCGGGAATCCACCCTCGTCATTGAGCAGCAACTGTGAAATGTTGTTGTTGGCACAGCCAAATCCCGTCCCCGTAAAGCCCGGACGGTCAAAGAATGTTACCGTTGTTCCTCCCGGCGATGTCAGACGGAAGATCAGGTCGCCAACCCATGAATGAGTGACGCCAACTCCGGTATTGCCAACTGTCGGACTCTGAACTCCGTCAAACCGGAAATCGACATCCGTGATATTTCCTGTACAGCTCACGGGAATCGGGATGTTGACGCCCGCAGGGACGCCATCCAGAATGGTCACGGGCGGCCCCGTGTAGCTAAATACACCGCCTACTGCCGGCGTCGGCGTTGCCGTAGGAGTATTCGTCGGCGTCGCTGTCGGAGTATTTGTCGGTGTCGCCGTTGGCGTATTCGTTGGAGTCGCCGTTGGTGTATTAGTTGGCGTTGCGGTCGGCGTTGCCGTTGGTGTATTCGTTGGAGTCGCCGTCGGAGTATTTGTCGGCGTCGGAGTTCCACCCGAGATCGTTACATTTGACGCGGATATGCCAAGTGGCGCGACGAAATTGTGTTCCCTAACTCGAAGCCGGGCCTGGCTTGTGGGCGAATTTGGGACGGTAAATGCAAAGGTTCCCGTATTTGCGACATTGGTGGCTAGCGCAGTGGGAAACGTCGAACCTCCATCCGTCGAGAGTTCAATCGTCACATTTCGATTAAAACCGCCGGTATTTGTCCAGGTCACATTAATGTTGCTTCCGATTAGGATCGTATTACCGCTCGGCAGTACGTTTGTCATCGTATCCGCAACGAGATCGGCTGTGGTGTCTCGATACCAGCCGATATCACGCATTTGCTGTCGAGTAAGATCGAGATCAGTTGGCAGGCCGGCATTGATCGACGGCTCCATTAGCAAATTGGGCGAACACCTTGTGTTGTAATGCGAAACGGAAGAACCGGGCTGAACGGGGTTAGGCGTAAAGAGTTCCAAACGGCCAGTCGCGGCCTCACGGCAGGTGTTGATAGCACCCGAACCTATCTTGACATTGGCTCCGTCCCACAAAACATTATTGGTATTGATCGCTGATGCTTGCCTTTCAGCATTGGTCATCGCGTTCCAAAACGTACTCGTGGTCCGATCGAACATGAAAGTAGAATAGACGTCGGGAAAGCCGCCGTTGAAAGCTCCTGAAGACGAATTCACAAAACTTGAAAACCCAAGTCCATGGCCCATCTCATGGAGCAAAACGACAAGCAGATTAACCGTACCACCTGGATTTGCACTATTAAGCCCATAGTAGAATCGGGTGCCGGCGCCAAGACAGCCAGTGTCGACGTCACTGTTAAAAGTAGCGTTTATTTCGGGAAGCGCAGCGTTCTGATCGGCCCCGCTAAGTTTGTTGGCAAGGGCAGTGTGATACCACGCTTCTGGGAATTGAGCGTTTGGAAAGTTGCGAAAGATATTTGGGGTTCCGGCACTACCGAGCACCCCGCCACCAGGCGAGCATGGCGTAAGCGGATCAAACTGGGAACGGATATTCGTCGTTACGCTGCTGTCCAGATAGGCTCCCCATATTGCGGCCGCAAAATTGAAGAGAGCAAGTCTTTGTTCTCCCAGAGTCGCTCCGGGATTTCCGCCTTCGCCGGCAACGGCTGGGGCGGCGGGAGAATTAAATCCCTCGCCGGCACCGTCATTATTCACGATCGTAAGTGTCGCGGAGTTGGGATTATCAAGCCGTTGCTGAGCGGCTCGTTCGATCAGCTCGACGTAGAATCGATATTCTTCTTCTGTCATCGCGTGGTCGTCAGCACGAGGCTCGGCAGGCGTTCGTGTGGTAGGTATGGAGTTGCCGGTTTCGAGATCTCGCCCAAAGAATCCGTTCGCCTCGCCGAGGCTCGTCACGCACATCACCGAGACCTCGCCATTTTCTTCGCGAAGGCCGAGTGGGACATTCTGAAATCTCTCCTGTAGATCCATGACGACGCTGCCGTCGGGCATAACTTCCTGCGTCAAGCCATCGGCCGACCGGTCGGTCAGCCGTTTGATAAACGACGCCATTACGCGATCTCCCTCGGAAGCCTCAATGTTCTGGGCTTTAGCAGACCGTAGGACAACAATCCCCGAAATTAAGACTCCGATCAAACAAAAGACGACGATGACAGCTCGTTTCATAAGTTTCCTTTACAAAAAGCTCAGCCGAGAGACCTCGGTTTGCATATAAATGCAGGCGAACCTGGTTAATGGTTTACGGTGTTTGGCGTACGGAACGTTCAGACCTCTAATCAACCGATAGAATAACCGGATTTTGCTCGCTCGCGCAAGTATTTTAAGGCTGTCTTTGCCAGGCTCCTATAGACAACCTATTTCCGGTAGTAAAAAAAGGTGCCGCTTTGGACACCTTTTTTGTTCTCTCTCAGTTGCCGTCCTCTATACACCGATCTTCAACAGGTGAAAAGCGATGTAGATCGTCGCGGACAGGACAGTGACAGCAGCTCCGAATGTGAATGTCGAAACTCGTGTCAGCCGGACGAGAGTCCCACTATGTTCCCGGTTGAGCGAGCCGGCAAAGGATCCGACCTTTTCGCTCGAGAGCATTATCAGAACGCCGATGACAACGTTGTACACGACGATCATTGAGCTGGCGTCAAATTCCTTCATACTTCTGTCTACTTGCCTCCGCCTGATAGTTTCCCGATCAGGGTGAAGAGTGGCAGGTACATCGAGATGACGATTCCGCCGATGGTGACGCCGAGGAAGGCGATGAGGACGGGCTCGAT
>JANNWQ010000310.1:0-2352 GCA_031408595.1 Acidobacteriota bacterium
GGGCTCGGCTTCGTTCGTCCGGATTGCGCATGAGTATTAACCGCGAAACACGCGAAAAGCACGAAAGATAAAACTGGAACAGTAAAACGCATTCTTCGCACTATTGGATTACGAAACACACCAAAAATATGCCTACACTAAAATTAGCTTCACACCCGCGACTAATAGCACCACCGCCAAAACTCGTCGCAGCGTGATCGAATCGAATTTCTTACTGCCCAATGTCGAGCCAATAAATCCCCCGATCACAGCCGCCGCGATCCATATCCAAACCTCGCTCGGCAGGTTGTTGAGAGCCCCTTTTGAATATTGCCCAACAAGCCCCGCGGTCGAATTGACGAGAATGAACAGCACCGAGACGCCCGCTGCCACACGTGTTTCGGCCCAACGCATCAGGAGCAATATCGGCGTCAGAAAAATGCCTCCGCCGACGCCAACCATGCCAGACAGCAGTCCTATCACCGCTCCGATCAGCAAACACGCGATTATCGGCGGATCGTTCACCTCGTCGTCGTTTTTGAGCTTTATAGCGAGCCGCACCGCCGCCAGCATCAGCACAATGCCGAACACGATCTTATAGGCGTTCGTCGGCAAACTTATCATCCCGCCAACCAGCGCCATCGGTATCGACGCCGCCGCAAACGGCAGGAATAGCTTCCACGAAAAATGCCCCGCCCGATAAAATTGCACCGTGCCGATCGACGCCACAAACAAATTGAGCACCAACGCCGTCGGCCGAGTCACCTCAGGAGCCACCGCCAAAAACGCCATCACAGCCAAATACCCCGACGCACCGCCATGGCCCACGGATGAATACATAACGGCGACGAGGAAGATGGCGAGGATGATTAGAAGTGCGGTTGGTTCCATGATCGGTTAGGCTTTCGTCCTGCCTGTCGGCGTCGCTATGAATCGTAACCCCGCACCGATAAAGGACCACTGAACAAACGTCGAGAGATAGTGCAAAACGTGAGCCACAGAATCTGATGGCTGCAAGAACACAACTACAAAAAACATTAGCCCTTGGCTTGTTCTCCAGCCGTCGCTTAGAGGGACGGGCTGAGGATAGAATTTTGCGTAGAGAGGCGATATCTCTTCCAATAGCAGGACGGAAATCAACATCGATAGAAGTCCGAATACGAGTCCCCAGGTAAAAATTGATTTTCGTCTAGCCAACATACCAATCCTATGCAAAATGTCAGAATGCGGGTCCGCATTCTGACGCGATGTCTGTTCCGGCCAACCACTCATCCCAGTCAGCCAACGCCCGCTCTACCTGAATCATATGCCGTTCCCGTTTGTTCCGATACTTCTTACGAAGTTCGACCGGCAATTGCTCCAATAATCCGAACGTGATATTCACCGGCTGAAAGTTCTTGGTCTCAACGTTTGAAACGTACCGGCATAGTGCTCCGATCGCGGAGGTTACGGGTGCGGTGAGCATCGGCTGGTCTCGCAAAACGCGGACGGCGTTTATACCCGCGAGCCAGCCGGTGGCGACTGATTCGACGTAGCCTTCGACGCCGGTGATCTGGCCGGCGAAGAATAGGCGTGGATTTGCACGCGTTTCGAGGGATTCGTTCAGGATCTTGGGGCTGTTGATAAATGTATTTCGATGTATCTGGCCGAATTGTAGAAACTCGGCGTTCTCAAGGCCGGGAATGAGTTTCAACACACGCTCCTGTTCGCCATAACGGAGATGGTTCTGGAATCCAACCATTCCATACGCGTCAGCCATGAGATTCTCTTGTCTTAACTGCACACAGGCATACGGCTCTTCGCCGGTTTTTGGGTGACGTAGGCCTTTTGGTTTCATCGGGCCGAAGCGCAAAGTCTCAGGGCCGCGGCGGGCGATCTCTTCGATGGGTAGGCACGATTCGAACCAATGCGTGTCTTCAAAGCGTTTTAGCGGCACCGATTTGGCGTTCAATACCGCATCGATAAACAGCTCGTACCGTTCGCGGTCCATCGGGCAATTGATATAGTCGTCGCCGCCCTTATCATAGCGAGCCGCCTTAAAGGCGATCGACATATCTATCGAATCCGCCGCAATGATCGGGGCGATCGCATCGTAAAAATATAGCTGATCGTCGCCCGTCAGCTTCATTATCTCTTTCGTAAAAGCATCAGAGGTCAACGGCCCGGTCGCGATCACCGAGATCTGGTCCGCTGGAATTTCGGTCACTTCTTCGCGAATCACCTCAATATTCGGATGAGCCTCGACCCGCTCGGTAATCATCTCGGCAAACTTGCCGCGATCCACCGACAAAGCTGCTCCCGCCGGAACGCGCGTTGCGTGAGCAACCTCAAGCACCATCGAACCGCCACGCCGCAATTCTTCTTTTAATAGGT
>JANNWQ010000311.1:0-2010 GCA_031408595.1 Acidobacteriota bacterium
CTGCACAATTTCCGGATGCATCGGACAGGTGTACTCCACGCCCTTACTTTCGGCCTCAAGTTTTTCTTCTTTCTTATCCTGAAGAAAGCTCGGTGGATTTTGTTTGAATTTGTTCAAGCAACCCGTCGAGCAGAAATAGTATGTTTCGCCCTCAAAATCATACTTTCCCGCCGACGTTTCGGGCGCGACCGTCATTCCGCACACTGGATCAACGGACTCTCCTGCAGGCGTAGCGTTCATCTCGCCGTGCGGGACGGTTTCTTTTTGTTCGCGTCCGATCTCGATAAGACCACTCGCGGGAACGGTTTGTGCTTGCGCAATAAATTTCTGCAAACAGCCTTTCGAGCAAAAATAGTGAGTTTTGCCATCGTGATCAAAGCTTCCCGCCGCTGTTGCCGGGTCGACCGTCATACCGCAGATTGGGTCGATGAATGTTTCAGCTGTGGTTGTCTCGTTTTCCGTCATAATTTTATCTCTCCTATCATTAAAAGTAACGACAAGAACAATTCTACAACCTGTCAGCAAGGGTCAGGTCAAGCGCTATTTTTCCGTCTCGCTTACTGACTCGATCAAGTGGCAAACCGAATCGCCCGTCGGCATTGAATTTCTCATTTTTGACCAGTCCTGAAGGGCTCTCTCCATTTTCCGCTGGAGTTTCTGCATCTCTCTGATCTTTCGTTGATTTTCCTCAATGCGGCGGACGATAATTTCCCGGACCATCGGACACGGCGTATTCCCTTCTTTCGCCTCTTTCAAAATATCCGCGATCTCCGCGAGCGAAAAGCCAAGATTACCGGCCGCTTTAATAAAACGCACCCGCACGGCATCCGAAGGCTGATATACCTTGTAGTTGTTTTGCGAATTGCGGGCCGGCTTAAGCAAACCGATGCGCGTGTAATGCCTGACCGTGTAAAGCGATACGTCCGATTGTTTAGCCAGAACCGTGGCAGTCATCATTTGAATTCTCCTACATCATCATTTATCGAAGGCCTCGGTTCCAGATTGCCTTGAGGAGGCTCAGCAAAGCAAGTCTTGCGAACCGTCTCAAGAATCGCCAGATTTGCGCGGCGCAAAAAGTTCTGTTAGCTCGACGATAACAATTGGTGAAATCACCGAGAGCATAATAACCGCAAGATCAGCGTTTGTCGGTGGGACAGTATCAAGCACACGTGCGAGCGGCGGAAGATAAACGACTAACAAACTGGATCGCGGCGTCAATGAGTTGCCAAATTCTTTTCTGAACGCCGCAGAGCCCATCGCAGACAACGGAGTTCCAGCAATAAAACTCGCCGGAGCCGAAAAACACATCGAATATTTCCTTTTTTTAGGTCATCGTTGCTTTATTAATTTGCTCTTGCGAGTGCGCGGACATGTGGTGGGCACTAACGGTGCCGCAACAACTGCCGGCCTGATCGATAACTGGCAGACTCGTTGTTTGATGTTCGTTGAGCTTTTTTGCCGTTTCTTCCAGAGAATCATCCGTACCGCAACAAGACGAAGCGGGCCGCATAATCTCTTCGATGCTTATATCTGAGGCTCTCACATCCACTGCCGCAACACTGTGACAGATATCACGCTCGGTGACGACGCCAACAAGTTTCAGATTTTCGGTATTTTCAACCACCGGTGCACACCCGCATCCTGAACTTTTCATTGCCTGCGCGGCATGTGCCGCGGTGTCCTGCGGCGTACAGCATGACGACGCTTCGATCGGTTTCATTACATCACTACAACAACTCATATTTTTTTTCTCCTTTATATTTGGAGTTTAGGTTTTCTTGAATCTCAAACTCTGTTTTGAACATCTACTATCTGTTCACATTTCGCTCCGGCTTAAATTGTGATATTTGCTATATCACTCGCCAGAATATCCTTTCTCGCTTGATATTCTTCAGCAGTAATTTCGCCCGAAGCGAACCGCTTTTGAAGAATATCGAGCGGCGAATCTTTTCTGATCCGCCTCTTCGGAACGGGTTCAAACCACCCGAAAAGTATGGAAATAAGAATTAT
>JANNWQ010000312.1:0-6603 GCA_031408595.1 Acidobacteriota bacterium
CATGCCAACCATTGAAAGAAACCGTAAAGTCGCTTTCATGTTCGTAAAGCGAAACGGTGAACCCATCGTCGGAGGTAGGAAGGACGCTGATGCTTGACTCATCGCTCTCGTATCTGACATGAGGATATTTCTCCAGTTTCACTTTTATTTCTTCGATCGCTCTCATTAGGTAGACGCTGGACGACTCAGGCGGCTTTCGGTGCAATAGTAGTTCATCACGGCGTTGGCGGAGCCTTTTTCTTCGGTGACTTCTCGACGTGGCTTGCTGAGATCCAGGCGGCGAGTTTGCCGGGGTCGTTGCCGTAGACGTTGCGGACGATTCCGTCGAGGACACGGACTATTACCATTCCTTCGCGGACTTTGGCTGAGGTGTCGGCGGTGGCGGCGACGTGTTCGGCCATAGTCATCACGTAGCTTTCTTGACTTTGTCTTTCTCCAAAAGGTGCTTGGTATAGGCCATTTGTTCCTCGCGAGTCATGTTCATCATTTCCCGACTCATTTGGTCGCGAATGTCGAGCATCATCTTCACGGCGTCGAATTTCTTTTCTTTCTTTAACCTTCTATCGTTCATATTTCCATGACATCCAGAAAGTCTTTCGGCGTCAGGACCGGGATGCCGCGATACTCCATGATGTCGAGCAGGTCTTTGTCGCCGGTGACAATGAAATCCGAGTTGGATGAAATCGCACAGGCCAATACTGAATCATCGTCCGGGTCGCGCAAGATGAAGGGCTCTATGTCTTTCGCAAGAACTTTGTGCGCCAAAGCACGATACTGGTCGAGAATGGTGTCTGCCGAAGAGTTCGCAGCAATAAGCGGCTTCTCGAATTGTCGTCGGGAGAGAACATCGTATAGTTCAGCTAAAAGTTCAGCACTCGTAAAGATGCCAATCGTCCCGCTGCGGGCGGCGTTCAAGACTCGACGCGGGTTGCCGCCCCAGAGGAAAGCGGAGATTACGACATTGTTGTCAACGGTGACTCGCATCAGGAGTGTTCTTTTCTCGCTTTTCCCTTCGATACGCTGCGATTTCCTCGGCTATTTCTTCCTCGGTCGGCTTATCAATATCCGGCAATGCGGCGAGGCGATCCATTGTTTCGAACAGGCGATTTACCTTGCGTCTTCGAACCGCCTCCTTGACCATTGCTGTGATGATGACCGGTTTGAAGATACCCATCTCGCGAGCTTCCTCCGCAAGTTCATCCGGTAATGTTAAGACGACTTCTGACATAAAATATTCTCCTGACTGCATTGTATCTCACGATGCAACCCACCAAACCCAGTCGCTACGGCTCCCGGTTCTGACTTTCGATCTGCACTAAGCTACCGTACTTCACCTCGCCGGCTTTGGTGACGTTATACCAGAACTTTTGCATGTCCCAGGCGGCGGTGGGGCAGCGTTCGGCGCAGAGGCCGCAGTGGAGGCAGACGTCCTCGTCCTTTGCCATGATGCGGCCCGTCTTTAGGCCGTCGGCGACGTAGATGTTTTGCGTCGGGTTGAGGGCCGGGACCTTTAGATCGAGGCGTAGCTCGGGCTCGTCGGCGTTGGCGGTGAACGTGATGCAGCTCGTCGGGCAGATATCGACGCAGGCGTCGCACTCGATGCATTTTGGAGCTTCGAAGACGGTTTGCACGTCGCAGTTGAGACAGCGTTCGGCCTCTTTGTAGCCCGCGAGCGGGTCAAAGCCAAGCTCGACCTCGCGCTTGCGGTCTTTGAGCGTCACGTCTTTTGGCGCTTGGGGCACGGTGAGGCGGTTGTATTCGTCAACCGGGCTGTCATACGCCCATTCGTGGATGCCCATCTTCTGCGAGACGAGATTGACGAATGGCGAAAGGCGTTCGGTGAGCAGGTTCTTGCCGCTGCAAAACAGATCGATCGATACTGCCGCCTGATGCCCGTGAGCGACCGCCGTTATCACGTTCTCGGGCCCAAAAGCCGCATCACCGCCGAAGAAGACCTTCGGATTGGTCGATTGGAACGTCGTCTTATCAACGACGGGCATCTCCCATTTGTCAAAGTCAACGCCGACGGTCCGCTCGATCCAGGGGAATGAGTTTTCTTGACCGACTGCTATCAGGACATCGTCTGCTGGGAAGAACACATCTTCTTCGCCTGTTGGAACTAGTGTTCTCTTTCCGCTCTCATCGTATTTGGCTTCGACCTTTTCAAAGGTCATACCGACAAGACGGTGAGCAGGGAGCGGCGAGCCTTTAGCAGTTTCTGTCTGCTCACTGCTTACTGCTGACTGCTCACGAATTTCGTAAACGAAACTCTTCGGCACGTGATTATCGATAATTGGAATGTCTTCGTGCTGAGCGTCCTCTTTTTCCCAAGGGCTGGCTTTCATCGAAGCAAAGGGCGAACGGACGATGACCTTTACGTCTTCTCCGCCCAGACGGCGAGCCGTGCGGCAGCAGTCCATCGCCGTGTTGCCTCCACCGAGAACAATGACGCGTTTACCTATCTTTTCGGTGTGTTCAAAGGCGACCGAGCCGAGCCAGTTGATGCCGATGTGAATATTCGCTGCACCTTCCTGTCGACCCGGAAGATCAGGCAGATCGCGTCCACGCGGTGCTCCGGTTCCGACAAAGACCGCATCGTAATCCTGTTCGAGAATTTCCTTTAAGCTTGAAACGTAATGCTTGAAATGCGTGTGAATGCCGAGGCGCAAGATGTAATCGACTTCTTCATTTAGCACCTGTTCCGGAAGACGAAACGCCGGAATCTGCGAACGCATAAATCCGCCACCCTTGATCTGCTCATCGAACAAATGCACTTCGTAACCAAGCGGAGCAAGATCACGCGCGACCGTTAGCGAAGCCGGCCCACCACCGATCAACGCCACCTTTTTTCCGTTCGGCGGGAACGGACCTTGCGGCATGTAAGGGATAACGTCGTCGCGATTGTCGGCGGCAACCCGTTTCAATCTACAGATCGCGACGGGTTCCTGTTCGAGACGGCCGCGACGGCACGCCGGTTCGCATGGGCGATCGCACGTTCGGCCAAGAACGCCGGGAAACACGTTTGAATCCCAATTGATCATGTACGCCTCGGTGTAGCGGCCGGCGGCGATGAGGCGAATGTATTCGGGCACAGGCGTGTGCGCCGGGCATGCGTACTGGCAATCGACTACCTTGTGAAAATACTCGGGATCCTGGATGTCAGTTGGTTTCAATTTCTTATTCCCTGAAATATATTGTTGTTGAGCAGGACTATGATAAAGCAGGACGCAAATCTTTGCCAACAAAAGTTTTATGAATCAGGCAAATTCACATCTAAATGCATCAAATATGCGTACTAAACGATGGTCGCAGTTTGTTTTCAACGTTTCGCGGCTTAGAATAATGCTTTTGGGAAGATCGATGAATATGAGATTCGCAATTTATTTCGCTATCACGATCCTGTTTGTGAATTCGCTCGCCTTCGGACAGAGCGACAGCGTGAAGTCGCCGCCTGCGAATGCTGCCGTGGCTGATTTCGACTTTACAGACTTTGCCGGAAAGAAGCGCAAGTTTTCGGAGTTCGCAGGCAAGGTCGTGCTGATCGACTTTTGGGCAACTTGGTGCGGCCCGTGTCTCGCGGACATCCCGAAATTGAAGAAGATTCACGAGAAGTACAAAGCTGAGGGCTTTGAAATACTTGGCCTGAACGCCGAGACCATAGGCGATGAAGATCCCGACCCCGCGTTTGCAAAGGAAGCTGCGAAGCGAGCAATTCAGATAGTTGCCACACGCGGAGTAACGTGGCCACAGGGCAATTCTGCAACCTCGCTTCCGGTGGCTGTAAACAATTTCGGAGTAAAGGCCTTGCCGACGAAAGTCCTTATCGGCCGCGATGGCAAGATCATCGCTCGTCTCGGCGAGAAGGATGACACGGAAAAGGTCGTAGCGGATGCGATGGCGGTCAAGCCGTGAACAGTGAACAGTGAACGGTGAATAGTGAATAGTGAATAGTGAATAGTGAAAAGGTTAGCGATTCGGTAGTAAGAAAGGTTTCACAGACAATGCGGTTTGGTCCATCGAAAATCATTTTTCTCGCACTGTTCGTGTGTATCTACGCTGGGTCTGCCTTTGGGCAGAACCCCGTGAACGTCACGATGAGCGTGGCTCCGGCCACGGTTCCGGCCGGCGGCAAAGGCACTGCGCGGATAACCGCCAGCATCGACGCTCCGTGGAAGATGTATTCGATCACGCAGGGTGCGGGCGGGCCGATACCGACGCGAATCACTGGTGGCGACGGCCCTTTTAAGGTCGGAACTCCATCCGGGCCGCGACCAAAGGTCGCGATGGATCCAAATTTTCAGATCAATACGGAGACCTATACCGGAAGCCCGGCGTTCTCAGTTCCATTTACCGTAAATGCAGACGCTGCCGAAGGATCTCAGACTCTCAACATTAATTTTCGCTATCAGGTCTGCAATGACACCGTTTGTTTGCCGCCAAGAACGGCAAAATTGACTGCTTCCGTTACCGTGACCGCGGCAAAAGCCTCTGCTTCGCCTACCGGTTCACCTACTTCGTCGCCGACGGGTACACCAACCGCAACGCCTACCGGTTCACCGTCCGCCTCGCCGACGCCTTTGGAAGATCCCAACGCAAACGTTCCCGGCGTTACGATCTTCGAGAACAATTCGAATACCAACAGCACTGCTGCAGTCGTTCGTCCGGTCGAAAGCGATATCAAGAATCAGCCGATCTGGGGATTTATTTGGCTGGCGATCACATTTGGAGCACTATCCCTGCTGACGCCATGCGTTTTCCCGATGATCCCCATCACGGTCTCATATTTTACAAAGCACGGCTCGGATACGCGGCTTGGGTCAATACGCGATGCGGGAATTTATGCACTTGGAATCATCCTGACCTTTACGCTCCTCGGGATTTTACTCGCAGTGCTATTTGGAGCGGCGGGAATCAACCGGTTCGCGGCGAATCCGTACATAAATCTTCTTATCACTGGCATCTTTCTGGCATTCGCTTTCAGCCTGCTTGGTGCGTACAATCTGGGCGTTCCGGCCAGCGTTCTAACCAAGCTCGATGGCTTCACGCGTTCAAAGGAGTCCGGCAAGATAATCGGCCTGCTGTTGATGGGCCTTACGTTTTCGCTTACCTCATTCACGTGTACGGCTCCGTTGGTCGGTACGATTCTCGTCTCTGCGGCACAGGGCGATCTGTTTTATCCAGTTGTCGGGATGTTGGCGTTTTCGAGTGTTTTTGCGCTGCCATTTTTCATTCTGGCATTGGCTCCGAATCTTCTTAATTCCCTGCCGCGTTCCGGTAGTTGGATGAACTCGGTCAAGGTCGTAATGGGTTTCCTTGAGGTTGGAGCCGCTCTAAAATTCCTCTCGAATGTCGACCTCGTCTGGGGTTGGGGTATTTTTACACGCGAAGTTGTGATCGCGGGATGGATAGCTTTATCGTTGCTGATTTTTTTATATCTGTTGGGCCTATTCAAATTCGCTCACGACTCAGAGAATCAACGGATCGGCCTCGTCCGTGTTCTAAACGCCTTCCTATTTGGTACTGTCGCATTCTATCTGCTAACCGGCCTGTTCGGCAGTCGTCTCGGTGAGATCGAGTCTTTCCTGCCGCCGATGAAGCAAGTCGCGGCATCGACGTCAGGCGGCGGTCAGACCGCAAACGGCGAACTCGTCTGGATCACGAATGACTATGAAGCAGCTCTCAAAACTGCTAAGGCGGAGAACAAGCGAATCTTCATCGACTACACCGGCTATACCTGCACCAATTGTCGTTGGATGGAAGCGAATATGTTCCCCAACAAAGCGGTGCGTGATGAGCTCGAAAAATTCGTCCGTGTCAAGCTGTTCACCGACGGCGAAGGCGAGCCCTACGAGGGATTTCAGCGGATGCAGGAATCTCGTTTCGGAACGGTCGCCCTGCCGCTCTATGCGATCGTGACACCTGATGACGAGATCGTGGCCCGCTTCGAAGGGTTGACACGAAATGAAGCCGAGTTCGTCGCCTTTCTCAAGAAGTAAAATACTAAAATTTCCTCTTGCTTTCTAAACGGTTTACGGGCACAATAATGTCTGTTAATCCTTCTCTCGCTTCGACTACGGTCGGGGCGCTTCGTCTTTAACGGTTTTTGGATAAGTTTGAGAGCAGGCCCGGATCAGTAGCAGAAGTAGCTCTCAGTTTTTTTGAGTATCCAAGAGTCCCGTTTCATTTACCCGCTCGGTCAAATAAAACAGATTCTGCACTTCTTTAGACATTCCCGAACATTCAGGGAAAGGTAAATGTGATGACAATGAAACTTTACGTAGGAAATATCTCTTTCCAGACATCAAATCAGGATCTCAACGACCTCTTCGGAGCAGTCGGTACGGTCGAATCAGCAAACATCATCGAAGACCGCGAAACCGGTCGCTCGCGTGGCTTCGGCTTTGTCGAAATGGCAAATCAGGAAGACGGCGAAGCAGCTATCGCACAGCTCAACGGCAAAGAAGTAGACGGTCGTGAACTTAAAGTCAACGAAGCTAAACCACAGGAAAAACGTGGTGGATTCGGTGGCGGTGGTGGTGGTCGTGGCGGCGGCGGTGGCGGCGGCGGTCGTGATCGCGGCTACGGCGGCGGCGGCGGCGGTGG
>JANNWQ010000313.1:0-5879 GCA_031408595.1 Acidobacteriota bacterium
CCCCAATTCAAAACTCCCCATTCAAATGAGGCCGAGATGTCTTCGATAGCTTTCGGATTGTAGCGGATCTCAAATCTTTTCATCGATCAACGGCGTGGAATATCGTATTTTTCACGAATCTGGTCAAACACTTCTTCATGCGTAGGCCACTGATCGGCGTTTTCAATATCAGCCACCCTCTCACGCAGAACTGCGACAGTTTCATAATATTCCCGCGTGTCGGTCGCTCGCTGAAAACTTTCAGCATCCTGGACAACGACCGCAGCCTTACCATTTACAGTCAAAATCATCGGCTGTCCGGTTTCCTGAACCCGTTTAACAAGTTTTGAGGCATTCTGTTTAAATTCGCTCAGCGTTTGTATATCGCGTGTGATATTCATAATTCAACTATACCTTATTTAGTGCTTATATCAGGACTTAATTAGACCCCAAATATCTTAACCTTAAACTCGTCATTTGCAATATAGATCTCCGGCTTGCGGCCTGAGAATCGGTTTGACTGGCGCAAGATCATCGGCAAACCGCCGTGCGGAACGTTGATACCGTATTCGCGACGCGTAAATATTGCGGCGATCTGCGGATTGAGACGCTGCGTAATGCCGTATCGAATTGCTCGAGAAGCCGGCGGCGAAAATCCGTTCGTCCGCCGCGGATTGATGATCTCGATTGCGTTGTCATAAATATTTATCCGCGTCCGTATCTCGCGAAGCGCGAGGTCGCGGTGTATCAGCGCATTGATCAAAGCTTCGGAGATCGAATAGAAATGATAAGTACTTCGGGCTTGTACGATGGGATCGGTGACAAGTGCAAGACGTTTCTTCGGCCGCTCCTTGGCTAGGTCGACATACCTCTCGACAAAACGCAATATGGTTTCGTACTGGTTCAACAGATTCCCTTTGACCTCGATCGCCTCTATCAACTGTGCGGTTCCATTGTCGCCCGAGTATCGAGCAACCGTCACATTCGAACGCGGCAAAAGCTCAGGGACGCGGTCGTTCTTGGCAAACAGTAAAACAGCCGCGACGGTCGGAAAAAAATCGTCGGTGTTACCAACAGCCAGCAGCAGATCCTTACGCAGAAAATCGCCTGTATGGTAAAGACTTACATCCGGGGCATTGTCGTCAAAACCACTTGCGAAACTCCACAAGAGAGCATCGTCAAAATCATCCTCAGTGACGGTCTGCAACGGGATATTCTCAAACCCAAGCGGTCGCAATTCGTCGAGCCAGCCGGAAAGCTCGTCCCGCGAAACTTCCCTCTTCTCAGCTCCAAATCGTAAATAGAACCGGCCATCCTTTGTCCGATACGGCCGTTTGCGGCCATCGATATCGAGCGCGACGATGCGTTTGCCACTGTCGAAGGCGATTGTGTCGATGATCGGCACTAGGGGCGGGACGATCTCTTCGCGGCAGATGCGAACAAGTTCCTGCTGCACCCATTCCGGATTTGAGACGCCCTCGATCCGAAGCTGATCGTTCACGCCAAAGATGATCGTGCCGCCATCCGTATTCGCAAGAGCGACGATTCCCTGTGCGATCTTTTCACTGTTCGAGAGTTTCACCTTCAGCTCGAGATACGTGTCTTCGCCCCCACGGATCAGGCGCAGCAGTTCGGTTCGCGTGGTCGATTGAGTAGGCTGATTAAAAAGATATTCCTGAAGAGCAGGATTCTCGGAGGACTCAAAACGCGGACTGTGTCGAAATTTTCTTCGCGGCATCCACTTTTGGCGTCAGTCTTATGTCAGGACGGAGACGCATTATCCGCCCGAATGTCGTGAGGGGACATTACTGGTGTCAAAAATCGTAACAAGGATATTGAACCATTCAACTAGCCAATTGTAAACATTCGAAAGCTTTTGACACGGCCGACGATTTACTCTACATATAGTGCAGCGACTCAAACATGCATTCAGAACACACAACCGCATACATTGGGCTTGGCTCAAATCTCGGCGACCGGGCCGGCAACCTTTTGCTGGCAGTCAGGTGCATGCTCGAGGCGAGCTTCGACGTCGTGCGCCTATCGTCGATCTATGAAACGGAGCCAATCGGGTTGGATACTGATCTGATGTTCCTGAATATGGTCGCCGAGGTTCGGGTTTCGGATATCGGCCACACTCAGATGATGGCTCGGCTTCTGCGCATCGAGTATTTACTTGGCCGTGGCGACAAAACTATCAAAAAGCCACGCACCGTTGATCTTGATATCCTCTTTTTTGGCGAGATCGTTGATAACAGCGAATTCTTAACGTTGCCGCATCCGCGATTGCATTTACGCCGATTCGTCCTCGAACCACTCGCAGAGATAGCCCCGAGTCTCTTTCATCCCGTCCTTGACCGCGAGGTCGCCGAGCTACTTTCCAACGTTGACGACGATTCAGCAGTAAAACGCTGGGATCCAAACTCAAATGTTATATCAGATCCTGCAAACGGAAATTGCTAGACTTGCCACCGACAAAAGGCTACACTTGACCTCAAATTTATGGCATATCTGCAACCCGACAAAGAGGGCAAGGTTTACCTTCCGGCGATCCGTGCGGCAAAGGAAAAGGGCGAGAAGCTTGTTTGCCTGACGGCGTACGATTATCCGACGGCTCGTATCGTCGACGAGGCCGGTGTCGATATGATCCTGGTAGGTGACAGCATCGGCAATGTCATTCACGGCTATGGCAACACGATTCCCGTGTCGCTCGAAGAGATCTGTTCTGCGTGTATCGCCGTAAAACGGGGAACTGAACGGGCGATGGTCGTCGCCGATATGCCCTACGGCACGTATCATGTCAACGAAGACGAGAGTGTGCGCAACGCACTAAAACTGATGAAACACGGCGGAGCCGAAGCCGTAAAGTTGGAAGGCGGTCGCAACCGTGTCCCCCTGGTAAAAAGGTTAGTGAGCGAAGAAATCCCGGTCGTCGCGCATATCGGCTTGACACCACAATCGGTCTATAAAATGGGCGGCTACCGCGTTCAGGGACGCACTGCAGAACAAGCGAAACTCCTACTCGAAGACGCAAAAATGCTCGAAGATGCCGGTGCATTCGCCATCGTTCTCGAACTCGTCCCCCGTGAATTGGCCGCGATGATAACGGAATCTCTCTCGATCTCGACCATCGGTATCGGAGCAGGCGTCGAATGCGATATCCAAGTCCTGGTCCTCCACGACCTGATCGGCATGACCTTCGGCCGCCAACCGCGATTCGTTCGCCAGTACGCCAATCTCCGCCAAGTCATGACCGAAGCGATCCAAACCTGGACACAGGACGTAAAAACCGGCGCGTATCCGAACGATCAGGAATCTTACGGGTTGACGGAAGAAACAAAGAAGGAAATGGGCGCGAAAGGATAGCTTCCCTTGAATGGAGATCATCAACCGCCGCCAACGAATGTTTTCGATCTCGCGTAAATTACGTCGCGAGGCAAAGACCGTTGCGTTTGTGCCGACGATGGGTGCGTTGCACGCGGGGCATTTGAAATTGGTTGAAGAGGCACGGCAGCGGTGCGATATTTTGATCGTTTCGATCTTTGTAAATCCTACTCAGTTCAACGACAAAAGTGATCTCGAAAAATATCCTCGCGATCTGACGGCCGACGCGGCGATGCTGGCCGAGTATGATGTCGATTACATTTTCGCGCCGGACGCTGACGAGATCTATCCCGCTGGATTTTCGACCTACGTCGATGTCGAGGGCGTGACGTCCACGCTCGAGGGAGAGTCGCGTCCGGGACATTTTCGCGGTGTGGCGACGGTTGTGACAATACTTTTTAACACCGTGCGGCCCGATCTGGCATTTTTTGGGCAAAAAGACGCCCAGCAAATTGCCGTGATCAAACGGCTGACTAATGACCTCGGCTTTGAAACCGAGATCGTCGTTGTCCCGACCGTCCGTGAAGAATCGGGACTCGCGATGTCCTCGCGGAACGAACGGCTCTCGACAGAGGAACGCGAGAAGGCGGCGGTCATTATCGATGCTCTTCGCGAGGCTAAGCTCGCCTTCAAAAAGGGTGAACGAAATGCCGCGGATCTTGCTCAAATCATCAAAAACCGCATCGCGAGCGAACCAATGGCAAAACTTGATTACGTTGCCATCGTAGATCGCGACTCGCTGCAAAGTGTTGAAAAGGTTGGAGATGAGGAAGGATTGATCTTGATCGCCGTCCAGTTTGGCCCGGTCCGCCTGATCGATAACGTCATTCTCAATCGAAAGCAGTAATGTGGACTCAAACTTGCATCTAAACTACAGTGAGACACCGGCCAGAGCCGCATCTCACAACATTATGAACACGCTAAAGGGTTTCATTACAATTTTTGCTCTTACGTTAACCTTCGCGATCGCTGCGTTTTCCCAGACGTCTTTGACTTCGCTCGACGGTGCCCGCATAGATGTCGAGGCCCAGAGAGGTAAGGTAGTTGTGCTCGCGATCGGAGCAAGCTGGTTGCCGCTGAGCAGTAAGCAAGCCGAATATACCAATGCGATCGCCAAAAAATACGTGGGTAAAAATGTCGTGGTCTACTTCGTCGCGACCGACTCGGCGAATCCGAAGTCGAAGAATTTTGCGAGTCCAGAGACCTTGAGGAAGTTCGCTATGACGAACAAACTCAGCGTTCCAATGCTACTTGATCCGGATGGCGGATCGACTTTGAGGAAGTTCAAGATCGATCAGGTTCCGTCGTTCCTTATTATCGACAAAAACGGGAACGTCGCCGGTGAGCAGTTTGGCGGTATCAGCACCGACGCAAAATACGACGTAACTATCCCGATCGGCAAGGTGATCGATAGATTGCTGTAAAAAGTACGACAGGCCGCCTGGTCTGTCGCTTCAAATATCGGTAGAACGGGCGTCTTTTCCTTAAGAAAAGATGCCCTTACTCTGTGAGGACTCCCATCACAAGTCGATAAACCAAACTCACCGGCAGTCCCACAACGTTCCAATAATCGCCCTCGATTCCCTCGATAAAGAGAGCCGCCTGAGCCTGCACGGCGTAGGCACCGGCTTTATCGAGCGGATCACCGCATTCAGCTAAGAAGTTAATTTCCGCTTCGCTCATCGACGCGAATTTCACGCGTGTCGATTGAATTCCACTCGTCACATCGCCATCGCGGACAACCGCGACGCCTGTTAGAACTTCGTGCCAATTTTCAGATAGCAACGTTAACATTCGCCGTGCATCGTCAAGGTCGACCGGTTTGCCCAGAATCTGTTCGTCAATGACGACGGTTGTATCGGCTCCTAGTACGAATTCGCAGGGGTATTGGTCCGTAACGGCTACGGCCTTCTCGCGAGCCAACCGAAAAACGTAGTCCACCGGAGCTTCACCGTCATGCTCAGTTTCGTCAATATCCGCGACGTGTTTTGTAAATTCCCAGCCGACCGACGTCAGTATCTCGGCCCGTCGCGGGCTGCCGGAGGCTAGTATCAGTTTTGGCAGTTTGATCATAAATTGGCGCGTTTTCGCATTTGCGGTGTTTGTCGTCTAAAATAATAGTTTATTGGTGACGGATGGCAAATGGAGCGAGTTTTCGGCACGATCCCGGTGGTTTTGAGCGGCTTAGGCGTGAATGATGAAGCGGCCGAAGCTGTAGTTTTTGTTGCGTGGCGGCAAACGGCAGGTGAGATGCTTAGCGAACGCACTTCGCCAGTCGAGTACTTCGAAAACCGCCTAGTCATAGCAGTCGAAGATCGAACCTGGCAGCGGCATCTCGAAGATCTCGCTCCGCAAATGCTCGCCAGACTAAACGAAACGCTCGGCCAAGCCACGGTCAAATTCATCGAGTTTCGTATCGATCCGTCAGTGTTAGGTTATTGGAAGGGCAGGAGAGAGAGAAACGTTAAAGCAGCGAAAAAGAGAGCCCCGATCTCACCATCGCTGATCGATGCCGC
>JANNWQ010000314.1:0-1878 GCA_031408595.1 Acidobacteriota bacterium
GACTGCGTTATCAACATCAGCGTCGTCCATCACGATGATCGCGTTCTTACCGCCCATTTCGAGGCTGACGATCTTATTGTCCTGAGCACATCGCTCGGCGATAACACGCCCCGTCGTAGTTGAACCGGTGAATGAGATGAGTCGCACATCGAGATTGTTAACGAGTGCCGCACCTGGTTCTGCAAAACCATTGACAAGATTGACCACGCCTTTTGGAATACCGGCTTGCTCACAAGCCTTAATGAGATTGAGCGATGAGAGCGGCACGTCTTCGCCCGATTTGAGGACAACGGTGTTGCCGCAAACCAGGGCCGGAATGAGTTTCCACGAAGGTATCGCCATCGGGAAATTGAACGGAGTGATCAGCCCGCAGATGCCGACCGGCTGGCGGACGCACATCGCGAATTTATTCGGCATCTCAGCAGGCGTTGTAAAACCGTGCAAACGACGGCCCTCACCGGCGGTGTAATACGTGCAGTCGATCGCTTCCTGAACGTCGCCGCCCGCTTCTTTAAGAACCTTGCCCATCTCGCGGGTCATCTGTTGCGTAAATTCGTCCTTGTTCGCGCGCAGGATCTCGCCGAGCGTAAACAATAGCTCAGCCCGCTTCGGTGCCGGTGTCCGCCGCCAGCGTGTCGCCGCATTCTTTGCCGCATCAACCGCTGCGTTTACATCGTCCGCATTCGACGCTGGAAAACGTCCGACGATATCTCTTGTATCCGCTGGGTTTACGTTGTCAAACCACTCGCCCGACGAACTCTTTACCCATTCGCCGTTGATGTAGTTGTGATATTTCTTGACCGTTGATTTTGATTCTTTCGCCTTCTTTGAACTTGCCATATCCGTATAGTCTAAAGCCCAAAGCCAAAAGTCCAAAATCCGGAGGGCTCCGGACTTTGGACTCGTAATAAAAGACGTGTGACCCCTCTTACTTGACCGTAAATTGTACGATCTTCAACTGTGCAGTTCGGGCCGACGGAATGTAGGTGAGCACATGCAAAACGACTGGATCGCCGACCTTTAACTTTGCGACCGCGTCGTTAAATGATTTGAGATCTGCAACTGTGACTCGGTTTATCCGCTGGATCAGATCGCCTTCGCCGAGGGCGTCGGTGCCATTTGAGTTCTTGATATCGGCGATGAAACTTGCCTGATTTATCTCTTTTACCACCAAGCCTTTTTGGCCCACCAGATTGTACTGCTCGGCGAGCGTCAGCGTCATTTCGGCGAGAGTCATGCCAAATGGCTTCTGCTCGATCCTGCCATCGACCGGTAAAGTACGCCGGTCGTTATTGGTTGAAATCGCATTATTGATCGGTCGCTCGGCGAGCTTGATGGTAGCGGTCTGCTTCTCCATCGCATCGCCTTTTTCCCGGTAGAACGCGACCGTCACCGTCTGATCGGGATTTGTTGTTGCAACCTTTGCGATCAGATCTTGCGAACTCAGCACAGGCTGGCCGTTGAATTCGACGATCACATCGCCAACCTTCAATCCCGCGACCGCAGCCGGACCCTGCCGATCGCGGACATCGGTGATAATTGAACCACGCATCTCTTTCAGCCCAAAAACCGCCGCAAATTCACTCTGAACCGTCTCAAGCAATACGCCAAGATACCCGCGACGAACCTTGCCATTCTTCACGATCTGGCCGTAAAC
Source organism: Acidobacteriota bacterium (assembly GCA_031408595.1). Classification (GTDB taxonomy): domain Bacteria; phylum Acidobacteriota; class Blastocatellia; order Pyrinomonadales; family Pyrinomonadaceae; genus OLB17. Next base: position 1,658 of record JANNWQ010000314.1, read on the forward strand.
ATACTCGGTCTCACGCGAAGGCAATGCAAAGCCAACACCATTGTAATCACCGGTCGAGGTCGCGATCTGCGAGTTTACGCCGACGACCTCGCCGTCAAGATTGACGAGCGGGCCGCCGGAATTGCCGCGATTGATCGCGGCATCAGTTTGGATAAATCGTTGAAATGCCGATGCGTAGGGGGTTTCACGTTCTTTTTGCGAGATGATGCCGGCCGTGACTG
>JANNWQ010000315.1:0-2383 GCA_031408595.1 Acidobacteriota bacterium
GGCCGCAGAAGAACAAGCTGAAGCTTGCACTCTGAACTGAAAAAGCCCCGCCAAAACAGCGAGACTTTTTCGAATTCGATATGTCTATTAGCTGTTTAGCGGATTATTTAACGTGGTCGCAAGTCGCACTAACTCACCACGGACAATATTTAGATGATGTGCTTTCTCGACGACCGATGTCAAGTGATGTCTGCTTTTGTGCACTCTGTGTCTGCCCTTTGTGTTCTTTGTGATAACGGATTTAAAGCATTTATCACAAAGAACCCAAAGTGAAGACACAAAGGACACTGAGAGGAGTCTCTCTAGCCGGCCGCTTTCATTTTGCCGAAGAATGCATAATCAGCTCTCGACCCTTCGATCTGGAGGTGCCAGTTGGTGAAATCTTCTGCATTAGTGCAACTGTTCCCGTGGCCCTGAAAGATCAACGTGTACTTGGTCGGCCTTGCGACATCGCGGCGGAAGAATCCCGTACCGCTGCGGACCGTGCCGTTAAATATCCATTCTTTGTAAAGGACGACGTTTGGGCTGGTCGATGTGTTATCAGGAATATGTACGCTTCGCGAGGTCATTAGCGTTGGCCGAGGCAAAACTAAAGAGCCTTTCATCTCGCCGCCCGTCATGAATTGTAACGTCCAAGTCGATCCTGTAAAAGCATCGACCAACGCGAACTCCGACGATGAAGTTGTTTCGAACTCTTTGACAACCGCTGCGATTCCCTTAATGTCGTCGAAGCTTCCGGGGGTTGTGTACAATTCCGCCGCCGGGCCGAATTTCATGTCTTTCAGAAGACCAAGCTCGTACGAGGGGAGTTTTCCGGTCGAGACGCTATATGTTCCGGGCTCGGCGCAGCAGGCGCAGAATGGGGTTGAGGCGGATGTGACAAGCGCAGAAGCGGTGATCAAAACGAGCAGCGAAAATATTCGTAGTTTCATAGATGACTTCCTTAGTTCGTTCAACCACTCGCTATCGCAGGTGGTTCTGCCTTAGCGGCGCTGACATTTGCGGCAAAAATATGTTGAGCGGCCACCTTGTTTTAACCGAAGTATCGGCGAATTGCAATTGAGACACGCTTCGTTCTCGCGATCATAGACATGCCACGACGGATCGTCGCTACCGCTGAAATAGCTTCCCTCGAGATTTTCGGGGTCAACTGTGAGCTTGGCGGCATAGTCGATCGCCTCTTGAAGCACGGCGATCACAGCGGCGTGGAGCAATGTGGCACGCGGTTTCGAGAGTTTATGAGAGCTTATCGCCGGGTGAATGCGCGCCGCAAACATTGCCTCGCTCGCGTAGATATTGCCGACTCCGCAGACCTTTGTCTGATCGAGCAGAACTTCCTTGAGACTTCGTTTCGACGATTTGAGAACGCGATGAAAATACTCTGTTGAGAACTCATCCGAGAAAGGCTCAGGTGCGAGCTTTTTTAGTTCTTTCGCCTCGTGAAGATCCGGTGTGGCTACGATCTTCATTAGTCCGAAATGGCGTTGGTCATCAAAAACGAGGCGGTCATCGCCATCGAGGTGAAAGATAGCGTGAGTGAATTTCGGGTTCTCACGCTCTGCCGGAAGCAGCGAAAAACGTCCGCTCATGCGTAGATGCACGATCAACGTCACGTCGCCGCTGAGATCGAATAAAATGTGTTTTCCGCGTCGGTGGACGAAATTTATGTGGCTCTGTTCTAGTTTCTTCGCAAAGTCTTTTGCGTCCGTTTCAGGTGCGAGCCGCTGGCGCAGAAGCTCAGCCGCGACGATCGTGCGGCATTTGACGAGCGAATCCAATGATCGTGAGATCGACTCGACCTCTGGTAATTCAGGCATAGAAACTAAAAACTAAAAGTGAAAATCTAAAAGTTAAGACTAACCAACTATTAGTTTTTAGTTATTCACTTTTCACTATTTTAGACCTTTGTGTAATCAGTCAACGCCGTCTTGTCGCCGAGGACGGTGCCTTCGCTGACGATCGCGTTGCGGCCAATGTGGCAGCTACGGCCGATAACAGCCCCGCGAATCTCCGCCGAGGTTGCGATGCGTGTGTGCGACCAGACAACGGAGTTTTCGATCGTCGCCTTTTCCTCGATATGGACTCCGGGGCCGATGACGGAGTTTACGATCTTGACGCCCGGTTTTATCGAGCACCCCGAGCCGATGATCGACCGCTCGTCGATCTCAGATCGAGTTGCCGACTCGAAATCGGAATCGCGTTCGAGATCGAAACCATCGATCTTACCATCGAGAAAATCGTGATGAGCCTTCAGATAACTTTCCGGCGTGCCGATATCGAGCCAGTATTCTTTAGACATCGTGTAGGCGAAAAACGGCGTTTCGCGTCGAAGTATCTCAGGGAAGACATCGTATTCAAACGACCTATTTTCGCCTTTCGCGAT
>JANNWQ010000316.1:0-2297 GCA_031408595.1 Acidobacteriota bacterium
CTGATTTGGTTCGCGACGTTCTCCTCATTCGTGAAGCCGTCGGTTTTTTGAATTTTGCGGGTCCAATTAGCCAGGTGTTCCATAGGGCTCTAGTAATCGCAGATCATATTTACTTGAGATACGGTTCGAGTTCATGAAGTGGAAAAGACTCACGGCTCTTAATCTTTCGGTAAAGAAGAAAACTAGATATAGAAACCGGATTTCGCAAATTTGAATTAGATAGAATGAAGGCAAAGCCCTGAGACAAGCCTCTTATTGTATTACCTACCCGCCCGACCCTTATTCCATGTGCTAATCCCTTCAACGTCGTCCCTACCAAATAGGGTAGAAGAAAAAGCAGAGGAGTATTGAAATAAAAAGAAATAATGTCGTTCCGGCGTTCAAGAATATCAACTTTGGCTGAAACTCTGTTGGGGGGGCGTAAATGGTGGATTGGGTCGGCTCTTCCTAAACGGACAACAAATCCACGTTCAATCATGCGAATGCAAAGTTCGGGTTCTTCCCCCATATAGAAAAACGTTTCACGATAGCATCCGGCCGCCATAAAAGCTGATCGACGGATCGCACACGCATTTGCAGCAAAAGCAAATACTAAATGAGTCTGACCATCATCCGGAGCTTTAGTATGTACTTTATCGCCTTGAAGAATGTTGATATAAGGGATGGCGACCGCTCCGATGTCCTCTCGATCAAATTCGGCAAGTGTCTGCTCGATCGTATAAGGAGATTGAAGTATCGAATCATCGTCTAGCCCAAAAACGATCTCTGTCTTTGCCATCTCAATCGCTTTGTTCCGATGGTAGCAAGGACCCAGATTTTCCGATGAGCGATAATAACCAATCTCTGGAAAGTCCGCTCGCATCATTTCAGACGTTCCATCCGACGACGCATCGTCCATGACCAGAATTGTGAGCGGAACAGTCTGGTTTTGAGCCGCAACAATTGCCTCACGAAGCATTTCTCTTCGATTGTGGCCTGTGAAGACAATTGTAGCGACGTGTTCCATGATTTTGCGTAGCATTCTACGAGACGATGCGCGGACTGTAGGATAACAAAAACCCGATTTGAATTCCGAATCCAAAGCCCCGCCGTACAAGCCAATCGCAAAATAATTCACGCGCCACCAAATCACGGGCAGTCCCATCGCGACCACGGAGTAAGTTCCGATCTTCTTTACTCCTTTCCACCAACGTGAGGAAAGAGTTGCCTAGTATCATGAATTGGAAGGAGTAGCATAGGTTGCTTCCGGGTTCCATGACGCTTTCATCCATGCCGAAAGCTGTTTGTTAAAATCATCGCCGTTCCAGTTATTAACCTGAAACCTTCCGAGCAGGAAAGGATCTGAAAATCTTGTTACTGCATGAGCACCTGTGGTAAAAACTCCTTCTAATTGTTGCTCTTTAACAATCGAAACCGTTGTTTGATCAAACTGTCCATTCGGATAGGCCAACACACGTAAGACCTTAGAGCAGTTGTCTGTAAGGTATTGTTCACTGCCCGCAATTTCCTCGTATTGTGTTTCGCGTGAATGGTCTGGAAGGTTTGTGTGCGTTAATGTATGCAGACCGAAATCAAATATAGACTTCTCGGACATTTCTTTTATTTGCTCGCTGGTCATAGAAATTGAACGGCTTACATCTGAGTCGCAATTTCCCCAATTTCTCACGTTTTCCAAAAGCGATTGCTGCTCGGAAAACTTCAAAGGCCTCAAGCGTCTACAGAGTTTCAAATATAGTTCGCACCGTCTGGTAGGGGGGGCAGCACTCCAAAACCAATCTTTTTGCTTTTCTTTTAGTGTTGCGGTCAATTCAAAATCATTCTCTAAGTCAAATAGTAAGGGCTCGCCAAGTATATTCAACGAAAACAATTTCGGGAGTCTTTCAGATTTAAGAATAATTTGTTCTAATTCGCTCCACCAAAAGGAGCGCTGTAGATCAACGTACTTCGTGGCGACAAAAAATGTTGCCGGACAATTGTACTTTTCAAGGATAGGCCTTGCTGTGGCGTAGTTATCGCAGTATCCGTCATCAAAGGTTATGCATACAGTCCGCCGCGGGATTGATTTTTTACGCAGATTTTCTATCAACTCCCGAACAGAGATCACCTTGTATTTCCTCCGTAAAAGTTGAAGATGGGATTCGAAATTAGCGGGACTAACCGCCAGTTGCCACGGATCACTGTCTAATTCGGCAACACGGTGATACAGCAGGACGACTGCTTTACCCTCTATCAAACGTCTGATTCTGTTCAATCCGTAGACCACTTAAAAATTAATTTCCCCGGGGTTTGACCGCAAC
>JANNWQ010000317.1:0-4589 GCA_031408595.1 Acidobacteriota bacterium
GGACCGAGTTTGCACCCGATTCGATGATCGGCAGCGTCACCGGCGGTGTTGACATGGTCGTTTGGGCTGTTGTCGTGGTTTGAGGAACGACCGTCGGCTCACCACTCACGGCGCTTAAGACGACGCTTCGCGAATTCGTCAGGTTTTCACGCGTATCCGAAAGCTCATCTCTCCAACGCTTAGCATCGTAGTCGTCGCGACTGAGCATGCTTCTAGAAACACTAGCTTCCTCCAGCAAAGCCATTGCGTCGGCAGTTTTCGATGGCGTCTGGCCGATCTCTTTTGACTGCGTGACGACGAGTTCGAGAGTCTCACGCATTTTCTCAAGATCATTCAAGGCCTCGAGCGGAAGTGTTCGGTCCGATACTGAAAGTCCCAGTGCTTTGTACCGATCGGCCCGGCTACGGGCACCTTTGATGACCTGGCTGGCGACCGCCATGTAGTTGGCCGAGGCGTTTGCTCGCGTCGTCTTTTGCTGTGCGTAAAATTCGTTGAGCAGCTCCTGGCCGCGTTTGTAATCGCCTTGTTCGAGATAGCTGTTCATCAAAAGGACATTGACGACCGCCTGTACGGCGGCGTCATTTGTCTCTTTGCGAATGTTCTCTAATTCGTAGATCGCCGCGTTGTAATTGCGGACCGCGATAAAGGCTTTCGCCCTTGAAATGCGTTCGCGCATCACGTCACCCGAGGTCGGTGCGGGCGCTAACGTAGTTACAGGCGACGGTGCAACCGTCTGCGCGTGGGATGCAAAACTGACACTAACTAAAACCAGTAAAACCGAAGTGTATATCCTTCTAGCATTTAACGGCATTTATAGTCCTCCAAACTGACTTAAATTTTCCGTAAAGGCCAAGCGAACGTTTTTACGTGAAGGCTCGCTTGTATGACCCAAAACAAAATCCACAATTCTCACCAATAAATCACCACCCTCGAGCCTCTTTCAAAGGCACAAAAATTAGTTGCCTAAACTCTTGATGATTTTTTCGCGGTAAGCGTTTGCGTCTCCTTTTATAGCACTTTCATTTAGCGTGAGCAACCGACGGTCGAGCATGACGACGCGGCCATTGATGATAACGGTGCGGACATCCGTAGCTTTTGTCGAGTAAACAAGCGATGAATACACGTTGTAATAAGGCGTTTGATTGAGGCTATCCATGTCGACGATGACGATGTCGGCACGCTTCCCGGCCTCGAGAGAACCGGTAATTTTGTCGAGATGCAAGGCTCGGGCTCCGCGGATCGTTGCCATCTCAAACGCTTGTTCTGCAGAGAGAGTTTTCGGATCACCGGAGATCAGTTTGTGTAGTTTGGCAGCCGTGTCCATTTCCTCCCACATGCTCAGATCGTTGTTCGAAGCGGCACCGTCCGTGCCCAGGCCGACCGGAATATCACGTCGTAGCATTGCAGGAATTGGAGCAGTGCCCGCGGCCAGCTTCATGTTGGATTGCGGATTGTGAGCGATGCCAACGCCACGGCGTTTTAGGATGTCGAGTTCACTGTCATTGGCCTGAATGACGTGGGCGGCGATCGTCTTGTCCGTCAGAAAACCGATGCTGTCCACAAACTCGATCGGCCGCATTCCTTTGTGCTTCTGTTGGATGAACTCCGTCTCGGTATTAGCCTCGGCGAGATGAATTACGAGCGGGGCGTTGAGTCTATTCGAAAGATCACGAGCCGCCAGCAAATGCTCCTGGGAAACGGTGTAAGGTGCGTGTGGCGCGATAGCGGGAACGATCAGGGGATCTTTTTGCCACTTTTTTATGAACCGCTCTGTATATGCCAGGCCATCGTCGAAGGTCTTATTGTCCGGTGCCGGGAAATCGATCACGGTCTCGCCGAGAACTGCCCGCATTCCCGCCTTCTTCGTCTCGTCAGCGATAGCATCTTCGAAATAGTACATATCGCAGTACGTCGTCGTACCGCCACGGATCATCTCCGCAAGGCCCAGCCGCGTACCGGCGCGGACAAAGGCTTCGCTCACGTTCTTCGCCTCAGCCGGAAAGATGAATTTGGTCAGCCATTCCTGAAGATCCAGGTCGTCCGCGATCCCGCGAAACAGCGCCATCGGCACATGCGTGTGCGTATTTATCAGCCCGGGAATGATGACCTTGCCCGCCGCGTTGATCGTCCGCTTAGGCCGCGTGTTCTTAACAACGATATTTCGCGTCCCCATGATATCGATCTTGCCATTCGTAATGCCGATCGCCCCGTTCACGATCACCTCACGCTCAGCATTCATCGTCACGATCGTCCCGCCAACGATCAAAAGATCAACATCGATCGCAAACCGTCGTTCGGACGTCGCCGCAGGAATATAAATTGTGAATGAAAAAAGTAGAAGAAATGCGAAGAAAAATTTCAGCTTATCCATAGCTGAGGTTACTACAAAGTTAAAGTGGTTGGCAAAGGACGCGAAAGTAGTCGTTTGGTCTTCGCTTCTATCAAGCCTCAACAAAGTAGTCTGAATCAATTCTCTTGACATCGTAAGTTGCCTCCACAGCGACTCCGACATTGAAGTCGATCATTAAGTTAGCCAGATCATCACCATCGATCAAGATTATTGTTGCCGTTATTGTCTTAACGTATTCTCTAGCTTCCTTAGAAAAGCCCGACGTAGTAATAAAGACGCCTTTGCGGGCCTGATTTCCTAGGAGTGCTCCGGCAAACTTTTGAATCTCCGGTCGGCTTACGTTTCCTTCCCATCTTTTCGCCTGAAGGTAGATTACGTCGAGCCCCAGCCTATCTTCCTTAATTATTCCATCGATGCCACCATCACCGCTCTTTCCAATGGCCTCGCCTGCATCCTCTCGTGTTCCGCCATATCCCATTTTAACCAGTAGTTCTACAACTAGTCGTTCGAAGAAAACTGGTGAGCAAGACATTATCTTTTCTAAGACCTCGGTCGCCAATGCATCGCGGATCGTACGGTAGGATTCATACAAAAGCTCGTCAGGCGTCTTATAGCTCTCAGTGAGTGTGTCGACAGGTATCAGTTTCGGTTCATTAGGTTTCTTGGTATTTCGAAATGCAACAAACTCGGGGTATTTACCCAAAATAGCTAGGTTGATTTTAGGCAGGTTTTCGGCCAATAGAAGCTGACCTCTGTCAGTAAGGCGAAAGACACCTCGCTGGGTGTTGTGAATTACGACAGCCTTCTTTAAATGGGTCGTCGCCCACGCGACAAGGTTATAGAATTTTGTTTGGCGCCCGCTCGGAATGCGTTCAGTACGTTCCTCCTCTGAGAGACTGAATTTGCGACCTAAGAAATCAACCATTTCCGCGAGCGAGTATTCGCGACCGTCACTCATCATCTGGATGAGCGGAAGCATGATTGTTTGAAAGTCGGGAACAGCCATAAAGTCACTTTAAAAACTTCGAATCGAACGCCCTTGGAAGCAATTCTCCCATCTTAATTATCTCACTCTTACCTTCCAAATTGGAGAGAATTACCGGCACATCGCCGCAGAATTCCCAGATGATCTGGCGGCAGACGCCGCAGGGTGGTGTTAGTTCTTCGGTGTCGACGACGACGGCTATTTGCTTAAAGCGTTTTTCGCCGCACGAGATGCCTTTCCAGATGGCGACGCGTTCGGCGCAGACGGTTAGGCCGTAGCTGGCGCTCTCGACGTTGCAGCCAATGTAAATGTCGCCGCTCTCGCCCTCGACAGCGGCTCCGACCTGAAAATTAGAGTAGGGGGCGTATGCACGTTCGCGAGCCATCGTGGCCGCATCGATAAGTTTCTTTTCGTCTTCCTGCATTAATTATTTAGCTGTTTTGAATTCGTCGCTCAGCTTTTCGCGGACCAGACTGCAAAGGAATTCGATGCCGATCTCCTGCTGCCCGCCCTCGGGGATAATGACATCTGCGTGCCGCTTCGACGGCTCGACAAACTCCATATGCATCGGCCGCACCGAGCGGTAATATTGTGCGATCACCGATTCCGTAGTGCGTCCGCGTTCGGCGATGTCGCGCTGCAAACGGCGGATAAATCGAATGTCGTCCGGTGTATCGACGTACACCCGCACATCGAGCAGATCGAGCACACGGGGTTCGGCAAATATCAAGATCCCCTCGACGATCACGACCGGCTTTGGCTCGATGATCTCGATCTTGTTACTCCGTGTATGAGTTTTAAAATCATACAACGGCATCTCGACCTGAAGCCCCTGTTTGAGTCGCAAGAGATGATTGACCAGCATGTCGCTGTCGATCGAATCCGGATGGTCAAAATTTGCCTGATGACGCTCGTCCAGCGGCATGTCGGCGAGGTTGCGATAGTATGAGTCCTGCTCGATAAGGACGACCTTCTCCGCCCCAACGGCGCCAACGATCGCACGAGCAATAGTCGTCTTCCCCGAACCAGTTCCGCCGCAAATTCCAATGAACATAAAGACAATTCTAACAGGATGGACAGGATAAGCAGGATATCAAGAACAAAGTCCAAATCCTGTCCATCCTGTATACCCTGTTTTTAATTCATTCTAACCACTACTCGCCGGAGCAACTCACCGAAGACCTCCGCCGCTCTCGCCCCCGTTTCCATCACATGCGAATGATCGATCACGCCTTCTTCCATTCCGGCGGCTAG
>JANNWQ010000318.1:0-1850 GCA_031408595.1 Acidobacteriota bacterium
GGTTACCGTTGGTTTGCCTTCGGTGAGCGTGCCGGTTTTGTCGACGACGATGACGTTTACTTTTTCCAGCGTTTCCAGGGCCTCGGCTTTTTTGATGAGAACGCCGTTTTTTGCACCGTGGCCGGTGCCGACCATGATCGACATCGGCGTGGCGAGGCCGAGGGCACACGGGCAGGCGATGATGAGGACTGAAACGGCGGCGACTACGGCCGACGCAAAACTACCCAGAACGAGCCACACAACGAACGCGACTATCGCGACAACTATTACCGCCGGGACGAAATATGCCGATACCGAATCAGCGAGGCGTTGGATCGGGGCTCTGCTGCGCTGGGCCTCGCCGACCATTTTGACGATCTGGGCAAGAAGCGTGTCGCTGCCCACTTTATCGGCACGCATTAGAAATGTCCGGTTGCCATTGATAGTGCCGCCGATGACCTTATCGCCGGTTCGCTTTTCGACCGGGAGCGATTCGCCGGTGACCATGGATTCGTCGATCGAGGTCTCGCCTTCGGTTATCTCGCCGTCGGTCGGGATCTTTTCGTTCGCTTTGACGCGTAGTAATTGACCGGCTTGGACATGGCGAAGATCGACAACGGTCTCTGAGCCATCGTCGGAAACGAGCGTCGCGTTTTCAGGAGCAAGCCGCAGCAATTCCTTGATCGCAGAGGACGTCTGTGATCGGGCTCGTAGCTCCAGAACCTGCCCGAGCAATACGAGTGTCGTAATCACCGCCGCCGATTCAAAATATCCCGGAATCAAGCCGGTGTGGACATTCAGCATTGCGGGAGGGAACAAGTGAGGAGTGAACAGTGCCGCCAAACTCAGCAAATACGCCGCTCCGGTGCCGATGGCGATGAGCGTGAACATATTCGGGCTGACGTTTTTGATCGACGCGACAGCGCGTTGAAAAAACGGAAAACCACCCCACAAAACGACCGGAGTCGATAAAATGAACTGTATCCAGATAGATGTTCTCGCAGAGACAACAGAGTGAAGAGCCGGAAACATCTCGCCCATCGCCAACAGAAACACGGGCACCGTCAACACGCTGCAAACCGCGAATCGCCGTTTCATATCAATGAATTCGGGGTCGGGTACGTAGTCAAGGGAAATCTCTTTTGGCTCCAATGCCATGCCGCAGATCGGGCAGCTTCCGGGCCCGATCTGCGAAATTTGCGGGTGCATCGGGCAGGTGTATTCGACATCTTTCGGAAGGTCGACGGCTTTTTTCTGAGACTTCAGAAATGATTCTGGGTCATTCTTGAACTTTTCCAGACAGCCTTTCGAACAAAAGTAGTAGGTCTTGCCGTCAAAATCATGTTTACCGGACGCAGTTTCAGGGTTTACCGTCATTCCGCAAACCGGATCGGTCTCTGTTCCTGACGGAGTAGCTGTCATGTCGCCATGTCGAACGACATCGTTCTCCCGCCCGATCTGTACGAGATTGACGGGAGCCTGAACCTGAGCCTTGAATTTCTCCAGACAGCCCGTCGAGCAGAAGTAAAACTTCGTTCCGTCGCGCTCATATTCCCCGGACGCAGATTCAGGAGACACCGTCATTCCGCAGATTGGATCGATCATCTTTTCCATATCGAAATTAACCGCAAGTGCCTTTTCAGGAACCAACGGCTAAATTTTTATTATTCTCCACGGAGTGCAGCTCGTGCAAGCTTACCGTTCCGCAACAACCGCCTGAGCTATCGATCACTGGCAGACTTGTAGCATTGTGTTCGTTAAGCTTACGTGCAACCTCTGCCAGAGAATCGTCGGCACCGCAACATGAGGAGGCGGGACGCATAATCGAATCTACACTCACCTCTGACGCTTTAACGTCTGCAGCCGCCACA
>JANNWQ010000319.1:0-8940 GCA_031408595.1 Acidobacteriota bacterium
CGCAGGTGGACGACTTGCATCGCAGTTTTCTCTATTTGCCGTTACAAACGAGACGGCAATCGATGAACTTCGAGACATCGATATTGCGAATTTATCGGCAGATGAATCTAAAGTATTACTTGAAAAGATAAAAGCTAAGATCGTGTAGGAGATAAAGATGGCAGACCGCCGTACATTTCTAAAGACCTCGCTGGCCGCCTTACCGGTTCTTGCTGCTCAAAAAACTGAAGCCGCTGAGCGAGTCGTTCGATACAAGCATCCGGTCGTTGTTTCCACATGGGACAGCGGAATTCGAGCAAACGAGGCTGCGTGGAAAGTGCTGAAAGACGGCGGGAAGGCCATCGACGGTGTCGAGCAGGCATCACGTTCGGCAGAGGCCGAGACAAGCTGCTGTGTCGGGCTCGATGCGTTTCCCGATCGTGACGGATTTGTCACGCTTGACGCCTCGATCATGGATCACAAGTCGAACTGCGGCAGCGTCGTCTTTTTGCGGCATATCAAACATCCGATCTCAGTCGCCCGAAAGCTAATGGAAACGACAAAACACGTTTGCCTCGCCGGAGACGGAGCCCTGCAATTCGCTTTGGAAAACGGTTTCGAGCGGATGCCGGAGAAACTGTCGCCAGATGCCGAGAAAGAGTGGAGAGAGTGGCTAAAAAAATCCGAATACAAGCCGGTAATGAACATCGAGAACCGCAAACCCGTAAGCCAGAATTCCCTAACGGCGCCAAATACCTTCGACGATGGCTCATTCAACCACGACACGATGGGAACGATCGCTCTCGACGCGAAAGGCGACCTTTCCGGAGCGTGTACTACAAGCGGAATGGCATTTAAGATGCACGGCCGCGTCGGCGATTCGCCGATCATCGGTGCGGGGCTTTTTGTCGATAACAAGGTCGGGGCCGCCACCAGCTCGGGCGTCGGTGAGGAAGTGATACGTATTTGCGGCACGCACACGATCATTGAGCTAATGCGCTTTGGCTATTCACCTAAAAAGGCCTGCTCCGAGGCCGTCAAGCGTATCGTCGAACGCGATCCAAAGGCAGCGAAGGACTTTCAGGTAGGTTTTATCGCGATCTCGAAACTCGGCGATGTCGGAGCTTATTCCGTTCAACCGGGATTTTCCTACTCCGTGACTAACTCGACCATAAATAAAACCCTGATGGCCGAAAGCTTTTTCAAATAGCTAAACACATCTATTCAAGCCTTATTCCTGCGATACAACACGAACTTTAGGGACAAATTGATCGAAGGTCGCTCTCGAATTAAAAAAATAGCGGCAATATCGGCGGATAGTGACATTAGCGGCGGATCGTTATATCGTCCGCTGTTTTTTTGTGCTAAGTTCGGCCTGTGAGGTGATGAATAGGACAAGAAATGAGCTTGAACATCGAAAGGAAGCCTGAAGGGGCGGGTGTATTGGGACGTGGGAAATGTATGGAACGCTGGAACGGCGAAAGATCGGTAAGCGGGTATTTCCGAGTGTGGGAAATGTTTGGAACGATGGAACGCTTGCGACGCGGACTTGCGGAAGAGCCAGTATTTCTAGCCGTGGGAAATGCATGGAACGGTGGGACGCTCTCTAGGAGGGCGGTTTCGACATAGGCCGCCCAAGCTGTTAAAATCAAGGCTTTTACGATGATCGAACAACTTCGCTCGTTTACCTTAGAGCAAAAAATAGGACAATTATTCTTTATCGGCATCGGCGGGCCCGATCTGGATACTGCCACCGAACAACTTCTGGATGAGGTTTCGCCGGGGGGGATATGTCTATTTGCGAGGAATATTCGGGAAGCTCGACAGACGAGGGCTCTGCTGGATGCGATTCCTGAAAGGTCGGCAATGGTTCCTTTTTTAAGCATCGATCAGGAAGGCGGTTTGGTTGATCGTCTGCGGCGTGTGCTGACTCCAATGCCTGCCGCCAACAAGATCACGATAGCGGGCGAAGCGGCGGAATTGGGGTCGATTGTCGCTGATTCCCTTAGAAATCTAGGCTTCAACATGGATTTTGCGCCAGTTGTCGATGTGATCGATGAGGCTCGTGCCGGCCAGTCGAACGGCCTTTTGTCGCGTGAATTCGGGCGTTCCCACGAAAATGTGGTTGAACTCGCCGGTGCATTTCTCACGAGTCTCCAGAACGGTGGCATCATCGGCTGCCTCAAGCATTTTCCCGGCCTCGGAGCGTCGAAAGTTGATTCGCACGAAGAATTACCGCAGGTTTTGATCCATGAAGATGAGTTTGTAAACGTCGACCTTTTCCCGTACCACGATCTTCTCGAAAGCGGCGATATTAATGCAATTATGGCTGCTCATGCGGCCTTTCCGAGGCTTAATTTGCAGGAAATGGACGAAAATGGGAAACTTTTACCGTCTTCATTGAGTAAGAATTTCATATCAACTCTCCTGCGGGGCCGCCTCGGCTATGACGGTTTGGTAATATCGGACGATCTTGAAATGGGAGCAATCGTAAGAAATTACGGCATCGGCGAGGCCTGCAAAATGGCTGTGAACGCTGGTGTCGACATGCTCGCGATATGCGCCGATGCGGATCGTATCCGCGAAGGCTATAACGCTGTTTTGAGTGCAGTTCGAAACCGTGAGATCGGCGAAGAGCGGATCGACGAATCGCTCGTACGGATAGCCGCTGTAAAATCGCTTATCGCCGAGCCCGTCGAATTCGACCAGGCCGCCGTCACACATCTGTCCGATCGTATCGCCGCCTTGAACGAAAACCTCTCCAGGAGTTAAGGATCCAAATCGATTGCTATGCGTAAATTGCTTTTATTGTCTTTGATAGCCTGTTTCTTCGCCACGGCCTCGACGTGCCGCCAGAGGACTTCCGATGCCGTAACTGTCGCTCTACCCGAGAAATTCACGACGCTCGACACGCTGACAACAGCCTCGTCCGAGTCGTCGGCGGAGCGTATCAAGAATCTGATGTTTAACACGCTCGTTCGGAAGGACGAGAATTTCGACTACGTGGGCGAACTGGCAAAAGATATCACGACCTCGCCCGACAATCTAACCATCACATTTACGCTGCGCGACAATGTTAAATTTCACAACGGCAAGGCTCTCACGTCGGCAGATGTGAAGTATACGTTTGACGAGTTGTTCAAGGCCAACGGCTTTAAGGCTAAGGCGTTCTTCGACACCGTTCCGGTTGACAAGGCCGAGGCACCGAAGGCGAGCGATGCACCGGCTACGAATACAAATGCGGCGACTAAGCCTGCCGAGCCGAAGACCAAATCTGTCCCGCACATCACTTCGATCGCGACACCCGACGCATCAACCGTTGTCTTTGTAGTAACGCGTCCGGCATTACGGAATCAGTTACTCTCAAACCTCGTTGCGATCCCAATCATTCCCGAGGGCTCAATTGGCCAGCAGAAAGAATCACCGGTTGGTTCGGGCCCGTTCAAATTCGTCAGCTTTGACGTTTCGCAGAATATCATCGACCTCGCTGCAAATGCCGAGTATTGGGAAGGTGCTCCGAAGATCGCGAAATTGAGACTTAAGACGATCACAGAGGCCGCTTCCCTGCAGGCAGAACTCCAAACCGGAGCCGTCGATATTGCGCCGAATCCGACCAACTTGCCGCCTGACATCATCAAGGGCATGGAAACTGCTGCCAATCTGACGGTCGGCAAGTTCGACGGCTCGAATATTCAGTATTTGGTATTCAATGCTCAAACAGGACCGCTTGCAAATGCAAAAGTGAGGCAGGCTATAGGTTACGCCATTGACCGCGACAAGATCGTCTCCGAACTTTTGTCAGGACAGGCGAAAGTGGCAAGCTCGATTCTCCCGTCGCAATCATGGGCATATTCGCCCGGAACGTCCTATAAGTTCGATCCGGCAAAAGCAAAATCGCTGTTGCAAGAATCCGGGTACAAGAACGAACCGATAAACTTCAAATACCGGGCGGGCAGTGCCGCTGTGAATCAATACGCACAGGCAATTCAAAGCTCGCTCAACGATGCAGGATTCAACATCCAGATCGAAACGCTCGACGGCCCGACCATTCTCCAACAGCTTGCTCAGGGACAATATCAGATGTACACGGGCATTTGGGTTGGCGGCAATCAGGATCCGATATTCTTGCGTGATCTGTTTAGCTCGACCAAAATTCCCGGCGGCACCGTCTCGTGCTGCAACCGCAGCCGCTACACCAACGCCGAGGTCGACAAGACCGTCGAGGACGCCGTAAACGCCACCGACAAGGCCGTTGCAAAGCAGCTTTACACAAAGACTTGGGATGTCGTCAGCAACGACCTGCCGCTCTTCCCGCTCTGGTACCCGGCGAATATCGTCGTTTCAAATAAGCGTATCGGCAATATCAAGATGTCCGGCAGCGGCGACTGGAGTTTTTTGAAGGATGTCACCTTGCAGTAGAGAGACTTTGCGTAGTAACGCTCTTGACAATCTAGTTACAGACGCTAAAATAATGGTTTGCCACGCGGGAGTAGCTCAGTGGTAGAGCGCGACCTTGCCAAGGTCGAAGTCGCGAGTTCGACCCTCGTCTCCCGCTCCATTTCGAAAGGATAAAGGCGAAAGGAGAAAGGCTAAAGTGATTTGTTTTGCTTTAACTTTATCCTTTTGCCTTTATCCTTTATCCTTTACGAAGGGCGGCGTAGCCAAGTGGTAAGGCAGAGGTCTGCAAAACCTTTATTCATCGGTTCGATTCCGATCGCCGCCTCCAATTAAATATTCTGAACAATAGAGTTACGGGTTTGAAAAAGGGCGATCGTTTGATCGCCCTTTCCCCATTGTGTGCCTATGGTGTGCCAACTCTCTTTTTGGGCATCTTTTGCGGTCTTTCGTAGAGCATCTTCGTTAGCTTGTCAGTCGCATTCCTCTGCAACGTCGGAATAACGTGTGAGTAGGTGTCCATCGTTAGAACAATGGTCGAGTGTCCGAGCCTCTCAGCTACCACTTTCGGATTCTCTTCCGCAATTAAATGAAGCGACGCGTGGGAATGTCTCAGATCATACAACCGAATCTGTGGAAGTCCAGCCTTAAAGAGGATCGGCCTGAAATAGCGACAGGTAAGATTCGGGATGGAGTGTGGTGTTCCTAATTCGGTACAGAAAACGAGATCGTTATTTTCCCACGTCAGACCAACTTTTAGGCGGATCTCATCCTGATTTCTTTTGTAAGCCTTCAACCTGCGCATAAGCGGTTCGGAAAGAGTGATGATTCGGCGGCTTTTAGCGGTTTTGGGCTTTTCAAAGATCCAACTTCCCTTATATCGCACCAATGCACGGTTCACTTGAGCAGTACATCTTTCAAAGTCGAGGTCGCTCCATGGCAAAGCTAAGAACTCTTCCGGTCGCATGCCACTCAGAAGCGCGAACTCGAAAATCAACCCGTGCGGCATCGTTCCAGCCTTATCAAGAAAGGTTTGCGATTCTTCTGGTGACAGGACTGTTCGCTCGATGTGAGGAACCTTCGGCAACTCAACAAATTCAGCCACGTTCTTTTGCCATCACCTTTGAACGTATGGGTATTGAGGTGCGGGTCGAGATCTCCCGTCAAGCACTCTCCGCACTGTCAAGAGGTATTCTCAACGTAAAGGTTGTCAGGTGGGTAGAACATCTTGCGGTTAAGTGGCCGCCGTGTTGAGTCGCGATTTTATGGGCAATTGAAAGGCCGAGTCCTACCCCTTTCTCCTTGGTCGTGTAGAACGGGTCAAAGATCTTCGAGAGACTTGTAGGGTCAATGCCTGAGCCCGAATCCGTAACCTCGACAACAAGACTATCGTCTTGCTGAAAAGTTCTGAACGTAATGGTCTGATCTGCGCCGTTTGACTGGGGCATGGCCTGCAGCGCGTTGATCGCTAAGTTTAGTACCACCTGCTTTATCTGCTCCGCATCGACCAGCATCAGAGGAAGATTATTCTGTAAGTCTTTAACGATTGCAACGGACTGCGACGCAGCCTGGTTCTTTATCAAACCGGCGACTGAGTCCACAATCTCGTTAGGATCAGTTGGCGTTTTGGAAGGTTCGGTTGGTCGTGCAAACCGCAGAAATTCGCCCACCAACCGGTCTAGCCTATCTATTTCGCCTTTTGCCAGGCCAACAAACTCACGCCGAGGGCTGTCAACCATCAGTTCATCTTCTAATATCTCGATGGCCCCTTTGATCGACGCTAGTGGGTTTCGGACCTCATGAACGATGCCGGCCGAAAGTTCTCCCAGCGAAGCCAATTTCTCTGCCTGGAGTAGCTGTTGAAAGGTTGTTTGCAGCTCGTCGTAAGCCTTTCTCTTTTCTTCTGCGTTCCTTTCGGCCCGTTCCCTAGATTTACGGAGACGGTCGCCCAACGCTCCCATAATGCCACCCACGAGATTGAATATCACGATCTCGGCATATTGATTTATTGAGTAATCAAAATGCCCGTGCTGCCAATGCAAATAAATATGTGGAGAGTAAACAATGGTTGTAAAAAGAGATGCCGCGAGACCGCCTCTGAGCCCAAAGATCAAGGCCGCCGCTATAATCGGCACGTAGTAAATACGTTGATAAATCTCGTGCCATACAATCTGATCAGTAGGCGTAAGAAAGTGAAGAACCGTTATGAGGACGATCACAACCGCAATGACAATCCAAACATACAAACGGTTCCGAGAAGATATGATACTGAAGGTCTGCGTATCCATTTAGTCGTCCGAAGTCCTGGAACCCGACTCCTCTAAATCGTACTTCTGTATTCGATATATAAGGGCGCTTCGAGTAATCCCTAAATATTTCGACGTTTGTGACTGATTCCCGGCATGGCGGAGAAGGGAGGTGCGTATAATCTCCCGTTCTAAGGCTTCTAGACTTATCGGCTCGGAAGGAAGGTCGAACCACAAATCTCCCTTTTTGGATGAAGGGTTTTTTACGCTCTCCGGGACGTCATTGAGAGTTAAACTATCGCCATCGGAAAGGACAACCATTCTTTCTACCAGATTCTCCAGTTCGCGAACAGTCCCCATCCACGGGTAATCGAAGAACACCTTGAACACCTCGCGAGCTATCTTTGGCGGTCTGATACCATGTTTCGAAGCGGATCGGGTGACGAAATGTTCCGTTAATACCGGTAGGTCCTCACGACGTTCCCGCAGCGATGGTAGCGTAATTGGGACCACCGCAAGACGGTAATAGAGATCCTCGCGGAAGGCGTTTTCTTTTATAAGTTCGGGCAGGTTTTCGTTGGTGGCGGCAATTATTCGAGCATCTATCTTACGCGGGCTATTCTCTCCCAGCCGCGTCACTTCCTGCTCCTGTAAAACCCTCAAAAGCCTCGTTTGCGATTGGAGAGGCATGGCGCTGATTTCATCAAGGAATAAGGTGCCCCCGTTCGCTTCCTCAAATTTACCTCTCGATTCTCCCACCGCACCAGTGAAAGCTCCTTTCTTATATCCGAATAGCTCGGCTTCGATTAGTGTTTCAGGTATGGCGGCACAGTTGATGGCAACAAAAGGGTTGTTTTTGCGCGGGCCGGAAAAGTGTATACCTTTCGCGATCAATTCCTTTCCGGTTCCCGACTCGCCTTCGATCAGAACTGTGACGCTTGTTTTGGACACTCTCTCAACCAGATCAAAAACATCGAGCATCTTTTCAGATGTTCCGATGACGTTCTCGATTCGAAACTCTTCATGGACCTGACGTCTCAGCCGTCTATTCTCCGCCAAGGCATGGCCATATTTTAAGGCTTTCTCGACTGTTAGGAGAATTTCCTGACGGTTAAAGGGCTTGGTAATAAAATCAAAAGCCCCACCCCGCATCGCTTCGACTGCTGTATCGACATCTCCAAAAGCGGTAATAACAATGATGGGGACTTCGCTGTTGATCGCCGTCGCCTGCTGAACCAACTGCGAACCTGTTATCTTCGGCATTCGCCAATCGGTAATCACGCAATCAAAATCTTCTGCTGAGTAAGACCTTAACGCTTCCCTGCCGTCACTCTCGCTCACGACGGAATGCCCGGCCTCCGAAAGCTGGAATTCAAGGACACGGCGCAGCGAATCATCATCATCGACGAGCAAGATTTTGGCGTTCGCTTCTGTCATTTTTTGGGTCATTTCATCTCAAAAGTAAGAGTTGTCCATTTTGACTCGTAATTCAAAGCCGGGTCATCAAGTTTGGCCATGTTGATGAATTTCACGTACCACTTCCCGGAGCCGTCGAGCTTCAACTTTACGATGCCTTTCGCGTCGCTCCTGAGTTCGGGCGTGGGTTTTATTTTACCGCTTTCCTCACGGCCCGCGAGCACGACTTGGCCAGCGAGCGGTTTCCCGTCTTTCAAACACAAAATTTCAATCGTGTCACCCTTTTTTAATCTGTACGGATTTTGCTGCGGAACGAGCTCGACCGGATAGCCCAGAACGGTCTTGTAATCATCCGTTTGCTTTTTGCCAACCTGCAGGATCGCTTTGACGTGCTTGGCGTAACGCTCCTTGGCGTCCTTTTCGAGTTCGCCGGTCTTGCGGCGTTCTTCCAAGGTATCGGGCAGGCCGTCTTCGCGAAGATACTCATTAAAATCCGCCGCTTTTAGTGCGATCTCGCGCGATTTCGTTGAAAGCCCGACGACATAGGTCCCCGCCGCGCCGGTTGTCAGGTTCAGAAATGCGGTCGTTTCGTCTTTGGTAAGATCGGCCTCCACCGGATGCACACGATTTCCACTCGACACGACACTCACATCGTTCAGCCGCGCGAATGTAACCGCTCCCTCGCTCGCCAGAAACGTTCCGTTCATCACCTTGACGGTAAATTTCGAATTCGGCTTTAGAAAAAAGCTGTCCGTTTTGAGAAACAGATCATGCGCGAAAATTGACGCGACCATCGACAGCGATAAAATAAATGCAAAGATTGTTTGTTTTTTCATTTCGATCTCCTCTCTACTTGATTTCAAAAGTGAGCGTTGCCCATTTAGACTCGTAGTTCAGCTTCGGG
>JANNWQ010000320.1:0-6324 GCA_031408595.1 Acidobacteriota bacterium
CGGCACTCGCAGGTTAGCAGCCTGCGGTCCGACGTCCGCATCTTTGCGACCTTAGCACCTTTGCGATAAAATCTACGACTTATGAAACGAGTAGGCATATTAGTCGGACGCGAGCAGACATTTCCCGAGTCCATCATTAAAAGTATCAATGAAAAAGGCAACGGCGAGGTCGTTGCGGAGATGGTCAAGATCGGCGGAATTACGCTTGATGAAGAAAAGCGTTTCGACGTCATCATTGACCGCATTTCACATGAGATACCGTATTACCGTGCGACTCTCAAGCGTTTTGCTCTCGAAGGCACGTATATCATCAACAACCCGTTCTGGTGGTCGGCGGATGATAAATTTTTTAATTTCGCGCTTGCACACAAACTCGGCGTGGAGATCCCGAAGACCGTTCTGCTGCCGCAGCACAGCTATATCAAAGACGTTACGGATGAAAGCCTTCGCAATCTCGAATTCCCTATCGACTGGCAGGGCGTGGTTGATCACGTCGGCTTCCCTTCGTTCCTGAAACCATTCGACGGCGGCGGTTGGAAGAATGTTTCGAAGATCCATTCGCTCGAAGAGCTTTTCACCGAATACAACGCGTCCGGTACGCTCTGCATGACGCTGCAGGAAGGCATCGAGTATGACCAGTTCGTCCGCTGCTATTGCGTCGGCAAAGAAAAGGTCCTCATCATGCCCTACGACCCGTCGAAGCCATACCTCTCGGGAATGCAGTACGTCAATGTCGATGACTATCTCTCGCCTGAGCTACACGCCCGTGTTGAAAAAGACGTCACCACGATTTGCACCGCGCTCGGCTACGACCTCAACACCGTCGAATTCGCCATCAAAGACGGAATCCCGTACGCCATCGACTTCATGAACCCGGCCCCCGACGCCGAGCTTGCCTCGGTCGGTGAAAAGAACCACCGCTGGATCGTCGACAACATGACCGAGTTCATCCTGAAAAAGCTCAAAGACGGCTGGGATGCCCCCGAGTATCGCTGGTCAGCCATGCTAAAAGGCCCCGAAACGGCCCAACAGACCGCCTAGTCTGTCGCCAAACCCAATAACAAGGGCCGCTGCGAACACTTGATTCGCTGCGGCTTTTTGTTCCATGTTCCACCATGGAACGCTGGAACGGATGGAACACATGGAACGCGTGGAACACGATTTTTAATGGGTTTAACGCTCCCAGAACATCTTCCCAAACACCCCAGAGGCAATCTCAGTCCGCTCTTTCATTGTCCATCTGAAGAAGGATATGAACGAAAACTAGCGAGTCGGTTCGGACAAGTGTATTGCTTGGCACTAAAGCCAAAATGCCCGTAAGCTCAATGCTGTGTTATGCTTACCGCTATTCTCGGGAAATTTTGTCCCATTCTGTCCCACGACCCCGGTGGGACAAATAAGTATGTGTGTTTGCAACACTTAACAGCACTTTTTTGCTCACAAACGCGTATTTTTGCAAAATACTTTGCCGGCTGATTTTCGACATAATTGTAGCTAAAGGTTGTGTATAATATACTTACGCTTTGCTGCAACTAGCCACTAACCTTCGCTCTTCGCCGAGTTGGGCCCCAAAAGCCGTCCGAAAACCACTTTTCACCCAATAAACACGGGCATCAGCGAATTTGTCAAAGATCCGCGAAAATCATGCCGTTCTTCCCAATTTTGCATTTTGCATTGTGAACTGTGCATTCGCATCGCCCCGACGCTAACACAAATTCTGCCCCAAAAGTACACCAATCCGCCGCTATCGCCGATAATGTAGCATTCCGCCGATAAAAAACGTTGACATCGAACAAGATCCATAATCAGTTGAAGCATTTGATTGGTTGGGGGTGGAATCGTAATAAATTAGACCGGACCCCGATTTGCGTCCACATTTTATGACCGCTTTTTTGTGACCGAAAAATTTTTGTTGACATGCCCGTCGAAATATAGCATTCTATCCGCATTCAATACACAACCTGAGCCGCTCCACCGGCGACGAGTGAAGAAGAACGGCTCCCCGGCGTTTTTTGAAATTTGTTTTCGACGGTGTTTACTCCCGAACCGAAGTCTCCCGCAGAGATTTTCCCTTCGCCAGTTCCCAACCGTCTTTAACCTAAACAACTTAGTTCGATAGGAGAGCCACCCATGTCTCTGAAACCGTCCACCGCAATGGAAAAGCGTAAAAAGCTTAGCTATGGCCTTGCTGCGTCCGTAATCGTATTCCTAATTGCCCTCGGCGTCTTCGCCTCAAACGGCTGGCTGCCAAAAACAGACACCATGACCGGCAAAAAAACCGGCTGGTTCGGCTATCCGAGTTCCCCTCCTTACGAAGGAGGGGTGGACGCGTCTCGCGGACGGGGTGGTTCTCTCTCCGAGCCACCCGCGCCATTGCCTAATGCAACACCTTCACTCTCAAAAGAGTACATCTACGCTGGTTCAAGGCTGCTGGCCGTCGAGGACGCAAATGCAAGCGCGATACCACCCGTCGACATCGCCGTCTGGCGGCCAACTACGGGTGCATGGTTAGTTATGGGCAGTTCGGGTTCGCAGGCGGTGAACACGACTTGGGGCCAGAATGGAGATCAACCGATCCCGGCCGATTTCGATGGCGACGGGAAGACGGATCTTTCGATCTATCGCAGAATCGACGGAACTTGGTGGATCCAGAAATCTTCCGGCGGCGCAGCCATAATCATCGCGTTTGGTGCTCCGTGCCAAGTTCTCGGAAAGAAGTGTGAGCAGGCAGTTCCTGCCGATTTTGATGGCGATGGCAAGAGCGATTACGTTGTTTTTGAACCGTCGGAAAGGATGTGGGCGATAAGCCTTTTCCGGCTGATTTCGACGGCGACGGAAAGGCAGATTATTGCGTTTGGAAAGCCTCGACCGGACGGTTCTACTCAAGAGACAGTTCCAACATCAATAATTTCCGCACCATTTATCTCGGTCAAACCGGCGATCAGGCCATTCCAGCCGACTACGATGGCGACGGCAAGGCCGACCACGCGGTTTGGCGTCCATCAACGGGAGACTGGCACGTCCGCCAAAGCAGCGACAACCAAGTTCTCCCGCCTTTCAACCACGGACAGAGCGGCGATATCCCTGTCCAAAACGATTACGACGGCGACGGCAAATGCGACAAAGCCGTTTTCCGTATCGAAACAAGCGGCTACGCCGTCTGGTATCTCGTGCAATCCGGCAACAACCCCACCAACCGCACCGCCGGCTGGGGCATCTCCGGCGACATCCCCGTCCCGGCGTTTTATCGGAGGTAATTTTGGTGGGATAAAATTTGGCGGGTGTAGGGAAACATAAGGAGTATCAGTCATGAAAAGCAGTTTTGATCGAATTGGAGCATACGTATCTGAGGCGGGACTTTTCGTTTTAATTATCTTGATCGGGTTCGTTAACTGCATCTCGCAAGGTACGAGACCGCCTCTCAATGCAAGGACAATGGTGCCATACGCTTCCGGCGAATTTGAAACAATAAGCCTCGAAAGCGGTGGTGGAAACCTGATGCTGAATTTTCCCCTTGCGTCTCTTCCCGCCGGACGTGGGGGACTCAGCGCCGGCATTAACCTTGTCTATAACAGTAAGCTTTTATCTACCGCTAACGATAGGTTCACCGAAATCGGACCGAACGGTGATCCGGTGACATGGCAATTGCAAGTTCTTGGGAACAACCCTTATTCAGGATGGAGATATTCGTATCAGTATCTGGTGAAGTCGGAGAGCCGGCGCGACTTGTACAACTATGCGATTGCTCCGAAATGTCCATATCCTGAGTCTGCTTACGATTTCAAAGTTTCGATGATGTTCCCAAACGGCAGTGAGCATGAATTTCGTCCGGCGGGTTTTAACCAACATGCGCTTCTAAATGACGGTTATTACAATATTGGCCCGAACGGTTTTGGACTCGTCTGCGACGGCGCTGCAGGGTATCCACCTAGCTACGTTGAACTCACGACGCAGAAAATGGTTTATTACAGCATAGACGGAACCTATATGCGGCTTGAAGTTGAGCATGGAGGAAACAACCCATATACACTGTATCTGCCTGACGGTGGCCGCGTAACAGGAAGCTTCCTCGACGCAACGGCAACTCAGAGAATCTACGATCGAAATGACAATTATGTCGAGATTCAGCGAATAACCTACAATTCCCATCCCGCCGTTAAGGTCATCGATCAAGTTGGTAGATTTATTGTACTCGAGCAAGATGCCGTCGCCCGGCGGGATTACGTTTATTCCTGGGGCGTAAACAATCAGGAGATCAAATCGACGATAGTTTGGAGAGATAATTGGATTCGAAAGTCATATAAGCCGAACGACGAACCTAATTACACCGGAGTAGCAACCACTCTCGTCACCTCGTATCCGGTTGTTGACCAGATTATCCTGCCGACACAGCTCGGGTCCCGATCATTTACCTTCGGGCATAGTGGAATCCCAGTCCAACCTTCCGAAAATACACCCGGTGGTTGGGGCGAAGTTGAGTCAATCACCACTCCGACCGCCTCTCAATATGCCTACCAATATGAGACGCCAAATGGGGGAACAAATCCATTCGCATTGAATGTCTTAAAACGACGACCGGTAGGAAAGAACCTGACTTATTTGAAGGAATACGATGGAAGTTCGTCGCCCGTCACCGAGACATGGATATATAGCTGGGACAATCCAAATGTTGGATCAGTCTTGACGGCTCCGGATGGTAGCACATCTTCCTTCGCAGGGGGTTGTTATTGCGTTTCACCTCCGATGAATCCGCCGCCGGTTTTTTGGAGATATAACAGACCCGACATTTCGATCAAGCCCGATGGCACAAAAATTGAACGAATCTATGAATCGAATACGCCGTTCGGGGAGCGCGGAATCAATCCTGTTTTGAAAACCGAGTTCACATCCATAAAAGATGCGAACGGCGGGTACACTCTAACGGCAATAAAGAACCTTAAGTACGATAAGAATGGAAATACTACAGAGGTAGCTGAGTATGATTGGATTTCGTACGGCAGTGTACCAAGGGAACCGACTTTTGGAACGCCAGGCATTCCGGGCGGATTGATGCCAAGTCGGGTAATCGTTAGCACTTATTACAATCCCACTCCTGATTCCTCCGATTCATCGGATAGTCCGTTTGTCTATGTCAAAGCAACCTCTCCGAAATTGCGAAGTCTCGTCAATCTATCTGAGGTGCGTGATGGACTTGGTAGCTTAAAAGCTAGAACACAGCTAAGCTACGACGGTGGGATGCCTACGCCGGATAGGGGCAATCCGACCCAAACCGGCACTTGGGACTCAAACACCGGAAGTAGCATCACGTCCAGTGCACAGTACGATCAATTTGGTAATCCGACGCTGATGACAGATGCAAACGGAAATCAGACACAGACAACATACGGATCGATAAACGGATTTACGGGCTTGTATCCGACGCAGACAATCTCGGCCTCTGGAACTGCAATTCAACGTACTTCGTCGGCGGCCTACGATTTCTATACCGGCCTCGTCGCATCAGCCACGGATGCGGACAATGGAGCCACCACAACTACAAATTACGACACGCTTGGCAGGCCGGTGGGGGTCACCGCTCATAACGGCGCTACGACATCAACCGAGTATCACGATACAGATAGATTTGTGATCGTGCGCTCGGACGTTCATACGGCAGGAGATCAGAAGAAAGTTGCGACGCAGTTTTACGATCAGCTTGGAAGAGTGCGCCTTTCGAAGACTCTGGAGGATGCGGCTACTCAATCTGCTACGAATGAGACGGACGGAATTAAAGTACAGACACGATACTTGACGGGAAATCCATATTCGTACCAGCTATCGTCAAATCCGTACCGGGCTGCGACGAGTACCGGTGAGTTGGGAGTCGGTACGATGGGATGGACCGTGTCCAAGGCCAAGAACGATGGTCGGGAATCTTCTGTGACGACGTATTCCGGTGCCGGACTGCCATTCGAGTTTGGCGGTGGAAATGGTAATTCGACCGGTACGGTGTCGACCGTTGTGTCCACGAACACTACGACCGTAACGGATCAAGCATCGAAGCAACGGCGTTCTGTTACAAATGCACTCGGACAACTGACGCAGGTTGATGAGCCGGATATCAATGGGAGTCTGACGCAATCGACTACGTATGAGTATGACACGCTGAATAATCTTAAGAAGGTGATTCAGGGTGGGCAGCAGAGGACGTTTAATTACAGCAGCCTGTCACGGTTGATTAACGCTACGAATCCTGAGCTTGGGACGACGGCTATCAATGGAACGATAAATTACGGTTATGACAATAATGGCAATCTGACTACGAAGACCGATTCGCGTGGGGTT
>JANNWQ010000321.1:0-2202 GCA_031408595.1 Acidobacteriota bacterium
CGACCCCGACTAATACCCCGACTGCAACGCCGACAAAGCCCCCCACCGAGCCACCTACGTATACTCCGACGGCGACTCCAACGAATACTCCGACGGCGACACCAACGAACACTCCGACGGCGACACCGACAAATACCCCGACGGCGACACCAACGAACACTCCGACGGCGACACCGACAAATACGCCGACAGCAACGCCAACGAACACGCCAACGGCAACGCCGACTAACACTCCGACTGCCACACCGACCAACACGCCTACCGCGACACCGACCGCGACGCCTGAGGGATTTGAGGGAGATATAGCCCCGAGGCCGAACGGTGATGGCGTTGTTCTGTCCACAGACGTCACCCAGATGCGTCGGTTTGCAACAGGTTTGGATACGGTTAACCCTTCGACGAACGAGTTACAGCGGGCAGACTCTGCTCCCAGAGGTTCGGGCGGCGACGGTGCGCTGAATTCAGGAGATGTTGTGCAAACGCGACGGTATGCGGCGGGGCTTGATCCTTTGACGGGTGCAGGTGGGCCGACGGTGACTGCGGATGAGCAGTTGCGTGCGGTGATCGGTGGATCGATCTTTGGCGAGAAACTAAGCAAGGATGCTTCGCTCCGTCTCTCAAACGTGAAAGATGGGGCGGTCGCGGTCGAGTTTGCATCGGTTCGAGACGTTGCGGCTGTTAGCTTTAGGCTAAAGTACGATGCGATGAAATTAGGAAAGCCGAGTGTCTCTTTGGGCGACCTGCCTGAAGGCTCAGTTCTGACGGTGAATGATACGGTCGAGGGTGAGTTAACGATACTGATCGATTCGGCTGATGGGTTTGGTGGTGTCCTCGAGACGTTGCGGCTGGTGGAGATATCGTTTGCGAACGGTTCAGCCGAAGGCACGGTCATTCTTGACAGCGTTGCGAACTTGTCCGATTTGTTCGGGAATGATGTACGGGTTTTGGTTGGGTGGTGAGGAACCGGCTACGCTCTTAAGGGTGGGACCCGGAAACCAACCGACTTGGATGATTCCGTGCTAGTACAACCCCATCAGCCTGTGAAAGGCACGGTGTGCTTTGCCGGGACCGCAGCCGCCCTCGGCTGCAAACGCCGGTTCCTCCGGCGTGGTGGGCGTGGGTAATTGCCAATTTTATGCCTGGGAATGCGCGTCTGGCTGGGGAAGTTCCAGCCATTGCAGGCGAGGGCACCTGCGTTCCCGGCAATAGGCGTTTTGTTTCAGCCCGGAAATTCAATTCAAAAAATCGACTGACACGACCTTTTCGGCGATCTGTTTGCCGATGGCGGCGACCGCTTGGTGGTCGCCATGGACGGTGTATTCGTCGAGGGCTGCCTGATCTTTGAATCCAGCAACGAGCCCTGTGTCGAATGACCTTTCAAGATGCAAGATGTCGGGGCCGACCTCGAAGGTTTTGATACACTCGATCTTATTGGGCAGGTCGGCGAGCATCGCGATATGTTCGTCACGCTCGGCAGCGGTCGTTTCGGGTTTGTATTTCCAGCAGACGATGTGGATGAGCATAGTTGTCAGTAGTCGGTTGTCAGTAGTCAGTAGTCAGTAGTCAGGATATTTTTACATATTTAGGGACAAAGTATTAGCTATGAGAGCGTTTACAGAGGGAATCGAGAAGGCGGCTTCGAGTGTGCTCGATGGGATAGCGGGTTTGTTGAATTATCGTGACGAGCCGCTACGTTCGGCTCCGTCGGACGGCATGGTGACTTTGCCGCAGGATTTGTTTGCAAAACGGGACGTGCAGACGGAATGGTGGTATTACACCGGGCATTGTGAGCGTGCGAATGGGGGACGGTTTGGGTTTGAGTTGGTGTTTTTCAAACGACGCACCGACCTCGATCGCGTCGGCATTTTCCCGTTGACGGCGCTGGCTAATCCGATGTATTTTGCACATTTCGCGATCTCGGACATCGACGCACAGAAGTTCACCTACGAGCACATTCGCAGTTTTGATAAGCCGCTCGACTTGCCTGTCTCGATGAGCGAGACTGCGTGCGATGTGCGCCTCGGCGACTGGTCGCTGCGTGAGGTGGCGGGCAAGCATGTGCTGCACGCGACCTTAAGTGACGGAACTGTTTTCGACGCGATCTTGGAACCGACAAAACCCGTCATCCTCAACGGCGACGAAGGGAGCGGCATTGCGAAGAAGGGCACGGGCGGGTCGAATCATTTTTCGTTCACGCGAATG
>JANNWQ010000322.1:0-2513 GCA_031408595.1 Acidobacteriota bacterium
GTTGATGTGAGCGGGAAGACCTTGCAGGTAATTCGATATTCGCCAGAGGGCGAGATACCGCTGGCGCCGGATCTGAGTGTGACGTTTTCGCAGCCGATGGTGGCGGTGACCTCGCAGGAAGAGGCGGCGAAATTTGCGCCGGTCGAGCTGTCGCCGCAGGTCGAGGGACGCTGGCGTTGGCTGGGGACGAAGACGCTGATGTTCGACACGACGAAGCGTTTTCCGATGGCGACGAAATTTACGGCCCGCGTGCCTGCGGGAACCAAATCGGCGACCGGACAGGTTTTGGCGAAGGACGTGACGTGGACATTTACCACGCCTCCGCCGAAGGTCGAGCAGATGATACCGAATGGCGGCATTACGCGGCGAAATGCGTTGATGTTCATGTCGTTTGACCAGGAGATAAATCCGGAGGCGGTGCTGCGAACCATCAGCGTTACCGGCGGCGGCAAGAAGCTTGCGACCCGGCTCGCGACGCAGGCTGAGATCGATGCGGACGGCTCGATCGGGTATTACTCGAAGCAGGCTCAGCCGAAGCGTTGGCTCGCTTTTCGTGCGATCACGAACGAAGGTTTGACCGAGAATGCGTTGCCCGGGGCGGCGACGATATCGGTCGTTGCGGAGAAGGGAACTCCGAGCGCGGAAGGGCCTTTGACGACGACGACTGCGCAGGGTTTTAGTTTTCAGACTTACAGTCCGATGAAGTTCAACGGTGGCTATTGCGGCTATCGCAACTCGCCGAGGTGTACCCCTTTTGACGCGTGGTACATGGAATTTAACAATGCGATCGACGCGGCGAAATTTACCAAAGAGATGGTAAAGATCGAGCCTCCGGTCGAGGGGCTGAGCATCTATCCTTCGGGAAATGTCGTGTATTTCAACGGCTACAAAAAGGGCCGGACGACTTACAAAGTGACGATCGACGGTTCGATCTCGGACATTTTTGGACAGTCGCTCGGCACCGCCGCGACGGCGACGATCAAGGTCGGCTCGGCCGATCAGAGCCTGTATGCGCAGGGCGGTTTTATGACCGTCATGGACCCGACGGCGAAGGCGACCTTTTCGATATATTCGATAAATCATTCGTCGGCAAAGGTCAAGCTGTACGCGGTCGAGCCGAAGGATTGGCGACAATTCCAGCAGTACGTCCAGCGTCTGAACTACGATGACGGCAAGCGTCCGGCGATACCTGGGCGTTTGGTTTCGGACGAGACCGTCGCGATAGCCAACAAGCCCGACGAAATGGTCGAGACGCGCATCGACATCGCAAAGGCTTTGAACGGCGGCTTTGGCAACGTCATCGTCGATATCGAACCGACCGTAAAACGCGACAAAAATGACCGCACACGTGTCTTCACATGGCTCCAGGCGACGCAGATCGGGCTGGACGCATTTGTTGATAATACGGAGCTTGTGGGTTTTGCGACCGAGTTGAAATCGGGTAAGCCGTTGGCTGGGGTTGAATTGTCAATCTACCCAAATGGAAAGGCAGTTGTCAGTAGTCAGTTGTCGGTGGTCAGTGAAGAAAAAGGATATCTAGGGCAGGCGTGGGATTGGATAACAAGCATTGGCTCCGGTGGCCCGAGTGCAAATGAGGTCGAGGCGACGGAGGCTGACGGTTCGGTTGTTGATACCGAAACGATCGCCGAGGCGCAGAAGAATACTACGCCAGAGAATGGCATATTACGATTGCAACTGCCTGACTCTGCGTCGAACACGGGCATGAACATGCTGATCGCGAAGCGTGGCCGCGATGTGGCGTTTTTGCCGGAGAACACGGATTACTACTGGCAGGACAGCGGGAATTGGTACAAGAAAGCACAGAGCGACACGCTGCGGTGGTTCGTTTTTGACGACCGCAAGATGTACAAGCCGAAGGAAGAAGTTTCGGTCAAGGGCTATATTCGACTCGTCACGGCGGGCAGACTTGGTGATGTTGAGGGCCTTGGCGATCGTGCGAATGGATTGAACTGGTCGGCGAAAGATCCGCGTGGTAATGAGATCGCCAAGGGCGAGGGCAATCTGAATGCGTTTGGTGCGTTCGATTTCAAATTCAAGCTGCCCGACAACGCCGATCTGGGCTACGCACGGATCGACTTGACAACCAACACCAACGTGTCCGGCGGCAGTACGCAGCATCAGTTTCAGATACAGGAATTTCGTCGGCCGGAATTTGAGGTGACCAGCAAGGTCGAGACCGAGGCTCCGCACTTTGTCGGCGGGCACGCGATGATCGCGGTCGAGGCGAAATATTACGCCGGCGGCGGCCTCGCCAACGCCGAGACGAACTGGACCGTGACCGCCAACGCCACCAACTACACGCCGCCAAATCGCGACGATTACACATTCGGAACGTGGACGCCGTGGTGGAGAGTTTACGATTACGGCGATATGGGATTTGGCGGTCGCGGATACGGCGGCGGCACTTCGCAACGTTTCAAGGGCGTGACCGATGCGAGCGGAAAACATCTGCTCAAGGTCGATTTCGAATCGGTCAAACCACCGCGTCCGTA